>CAIJTL010000600.1 GCA_903823545.1 uncultured Planctomycetaceae bacterium | reverse complement strand
GCTGACCGGCTTCGCCGACGCCATCAAAACCGTGTACGAACGGACGAAAGTGCAATTCTGCGTCGTGCCTCTAGTGCGTGCCGCGATGCGCTACGTCACCGATAAGGACTGCCGTCCCGTCGCTGCCGATCTCAAGAAGATTTGGCTCTTCCCTGAGATTGACTCGGATTCGATCAACACGCGTGTGATCTCAGATAAAGCCAACTTTGCCGCCCCCAATCCCCCAACACCTACGTAACTTCGCGACCACACCCTTTCCGAAGTCTTGGCACGCCGCGCGATAATTTCTTGGAATGCGTATAAAGTCGGTGCCATAACGCTTAAGCCTCAGGTTCTAACCGTGGGTTATCGCCCAGCAACTGATAGGATCAACCCAGATTCGGGATCGTGACATGACACTTAGGACGAAGACCGTTGGATAACACGCCCCACAATTCATTAGCATCTGGCACATGGAATCTCATCGTCTTCACACTGCTTCACTTTCTTGTGGACACCGTGGCCGGGCAGATGAGCCCGCTTTGGCCGGCGTTGAAGCAACATTATCTATTGGGCGAAGGTGGAACGTTTTGGTTGTTGCTGATTTGGACGATGGCGACCTCATTCAGCCAATTGGGGTTTGGTTTGCTCGGCGATAGCGCAGTTGGACGGAAGCTTGTCTGGTTTGGGCCAGTGGTCGGTGCAATATGCTTGGGTTGTGTCGGTCTCTCGACATCTCCAATCGTCCTATGCACGTTATTGATTTGCGGTGGACTTGGGATCGCAGCGTTTCATCCGGAAGGAGCGACACTCGCAGGAAACAGTTGGCCGACTGCACGTAGTCGTTCGATTTCGATCTTTGCAATGGGTGGCTTTCTCGGTCAGGCAGCGGGGCCGTATTGCAGTGGATTGATCGTTGATCGCTTTGGCTTAAGCGGTCTATCCGGCGGAATTGCAGTGGCATTGGCTCTCATTTTGTCTTTGCGATTTGCGTTTCGAGAGACCCCCTCGGTACCTCGATCGCAGGCTTTTGACGCCGCGCATGAAGCGGTTCAAGTCCTTCGTAAGCATTACGTCCTTGTCTCGTTGCTGGTCCTTTCGGGAACGTTACGAGTCGTCGCGGCTTCGGGAGTCCCGGTTGCGCTTTCGTATTGGCTAGCCGCGAAAGATTTTCCGAAATCGGAAGTCGGTTTGGTCCAGTCGTGTTTCATGGCGGGCATCGGATTGGGTGGTTTGGCGTCAGCTTTGTTTGTGAAGCCGCGCACCGAGCAATTCGCCTTGTGGTTAATCCCGACTATCTCTGTCCCATTCATTGCCCTGATTCCGCAGCTAGAAGGACTCGCACTTAAAGGAGCAACGGGGGTATCGGGGTTGTTGATTGGGATCGCGCTGCCGGTCTTCATCAGCTACGGCCAGCAATTGCTTCCGGAAAGCCAGCGAGTTGCCAGTTCGCTGACGATGGGGGTCAGTTGGGGGACCGGTGGAGCAATCGTGGCCGCCCTGATCGACCAGTGTGATCGCCACCAACAATTCGACTTCGCCTTCGTCGGCTTCTCACTGACCGTGATTGCATCAAGCCTCCTCGGCCTACTCCTGCCTCGAGTCACTCACAAGACGTCGATCGATCGCTGAGAGGCTATCCGAGAAGTGGTGTTGAGCGCTGACTTTCGTGAGCCGCAAGGCGCTAGCCGC
>CAIJTL010000599.1 GCA_903823545.1 uncultured Planctomycetaceae bacterium | reverse complement strand
TCCGGTTGGCGAGTCCCACCCGCACGTCCCGCGATGCCGAACCAACCAGGAACGCGGGCTGCGGTGGAAGCGGATTGTCTCGAAGTGCGCATGAGTGGCTTGGGGATCAAGCCGGGTGACTTGATTGCTCCCGCTGGCTTGTACGCCTCGGACCACGATTGCTTCATCTTCATGGTCAACGAAGAGAGCCGGATCGACGACGGGAGCGATGGTGGCCTGAGTCGTGGCTTCTTCGTGACCAACTCTGAGGTCGGAGCGTCGGCGCTGAAGATCACGAAGTTCCTGTACCGCCATGTCTGCGGAAATCACATCGTGTGGGATGCGAAGGACGTGCAAGAACTCCGCATCGTTCATCGTGGTTCAAACGACCGCCGCTTCGGGTATCGGTTCCAGTACGAACTGCGGCAGTACGCTGGCGAGTCCGCCGCGAAGGACCAAGCCCGCGTCACTGCGGCCAAGGGGACGCTGCTGGGAACCACAAAGGATGAGGTCATCGACAAGCTGTTCGGCATGAAGTTGCTCCCCAAGGCTCGACTCGAAGCGGCCTACGAACACGCCTGCCAAGAATCCGATCTGCGATCAACCGGCACATCGCCTCGCTCAGTGTGGGGCATGGTCCAAGGCGTGACCGCTCTGTCGCAGAAAGAAGCGTTTACTGATGCCCGTGTCGAACTAGACCGCGCTGCAGGCAAGATCCTGAGCATCGCGTTCTAACCCTGAGCATCACGTTCTAGCGAATCGCCGCAGAGTGGACTCACCCCGTTCGATCCGGGACTGCGGCCTTGTGAGTTCTGGTTTCCGCCATCATCCTGAACCAAGCCCGACCAGCGATTGCTGGCAATCTTGGCGGAAACCCCAGCGATCGTTTGGTCGGGCGTTTTGTTGAGAAAGGTTTCCGCCATGTTACCGCTGTTTGAGCAATACCGTCCGAAGACGATTGAAGACGTCGTCGGCCAAGACGAGGCTGTGAAGACATTGCAGTTTATCGCCAAGCGAGGATTCGTTGGTCGCGTGTTTTGGCTGACCGGCAAGTCTGGCACTGGCAAGACCACGCTGGCTCGCATCATCGCCAAGACGGTGGCGCAGAGTTACGCCATCGTGGAGATCGACGCGGCAGACCTGTCGATCGACCGCGTTCGCCAGTACGAAGACTGGTGCCGGATGAAGCCGATCGGTTGTGAGGCCCATGCCTTCATCATCAACGAGGCTCACTCGCTGCGGCCCAACATCCTCGCTCGGTTGAATACGACGTTTGAGAAGCCGGAGGTACTCAAGAACTCCGTCTGGTGCTTCACGACGACGATCGACGGCCACAATCGCCTCTTCGACAGCGAAGAGATCGAAACCGTCCCGTTCGGCTCACGGACGATCCAATTGCGTCTGAAGTCCGATGAGAACGTCACGCTGAGTTTCGCTATCCGTGCCCGCAATGCCGCACAAGCGGAAGGCATGGACGGCAGACCGCTCGATGAGTACGTGAACCTCGTCCGCAAGCCCAACCACAACTGGCGGGAAGTCTTTCAGGCGATCGCCGCGGGGATAATGTGTCTCTGAGCCTGCGATGTAGTTTGGGGGCCGTCAACGTCATCTAAGGCTTCGATAATCTCGTTGCCAAACACGCAACCTTGTCGACCCCCAAATGCTCGCTCAGTAAAACCTCTGCCGCTCTGTCTTGCAGATCAACCCGAACCGAGAGCGCCGCAATCAGCTTCGAAAGCGTTCGACCTGCCATCACTTTCATCGTGATGTCTTCTTTCCAGAGGATGTCACAGTTGGGCAGAGATCATCAAGCTGGTCAGCATCCAACGCCGCCAAGATCATCCGCTTCGCAGTCCCTGACAACTTCGGCCAAGCCGCCAGAAGTCGAGCCAAATCAGGGTCAGTATCAGCAACCGATATCACCTGTTCGCAGTTGTTTTCCACAACATCGGTTGCAACCATTTATGCAACCACATCCGGAATACTCTTGTTTTCTCAATGTTTTGCGTCGGTCTCCGAAACTGAAGGGGGTCCCGCAGTTAATGAAGGTGTTTCACCCCTAGTAATAGTAAGATTTGGTCGTCAAACTTGCCGGGGATTAGGTTCGTCTTGAAGACTTCCAGAGGAGAGCAGCGATGAGTGATTCCGTTTTTTCTCGCCGTGAATTTATGGAGGCTTCAACGGCAGTTACTGGAGTGATCGCGGTGGGGCGTTTGCTCACGGCTCATACAAATGCCGTCGCAGCGGATGCAGGCCGTCCGCCAATTCATCCGCTCAATCCGCTGACTGCGATGGAGGTGGACCGTGCGGTCTCGCTGTTGCGAAGCGATAAGAAACTAGGGGACACGTGGCGATTCGTGAGCGTCGCTCTGGCCGAACCGACTCGAACGGAGTTGCTGGCACATCGCATGGGTCAACCGTTCGCCAGAAATGCTTTCGCGGTCCTACTGGAGACGTCGAAGAATCAGGGCTATGAGGCGACGGTTGATTTGGTGGCAGGACGGGTGACGCGATTCGAGTCACTCACGGAGGGATTACAGCCGCCAATCATGCTGGATGAATTCGTCGAATGTGAAGCCGCGGTAAAACGTTCACCAGAATTTCGCGCTGCGTTGGCAAAACGTGGCATCACCGATGTCGAAATGGTGATGGTCGATCCTTGGTCGGCGGGAATGTACGGGACTGAACCGCCAAGTGACAAAGGAAAACGCTTATCGCGTGCGTTGTGTTGGGTTCGTTCGGAGGCTCACGACAATGGATATGCTCGACCATTGGAAGGGGTGGTCGCGGTCGTTGATTTGGCAAAAATGGAGGTGTTGCGAATCGAAGACTATGGTGTCGTTCCGCTCCCGCCGACGAGCAGTAATTGGGCTCGCGAGTACATTTCCAAGACGCGCAGTGGTTTGAAACCGATTGCGATTTCCCAGCCTGACGGGCCAAGCTTCACTGTCGAAGGTCACGAAGTTCGATGGCAGAAATGGCGTTTCCGAGTCGGCTTCACTCCGCGCGAAGGATTAGTTCTACACACCATCAGTTATCAAGATGGTGATCGTGAACGTCCTGTGTTACACC
>CAIJTL010000598.1 GCA_903823545.1 uncultured Planctomycetaceae bacterium | reverse complement strand
TTTCCTTTTCGATGAAAAAGTCCTGCACGGCAACCAGGCCCTGGTTGGTACGATTGAATTGCAGCTCTTTCGCGACACCGGGAGGGAATACTCCGGCCGGATCGAGCCCCAGGGATTTTTCGGCTGGGGCAACGAGCAGCTTGCCTGCGGCATCAAACAGCCAGATCGGCGCCAGCTTGTAGAACTTCATCGACTGCAAGCGTGCCACGAATTCCTCCAGCCGGACCCGGATCATGACCAAGCCGCCGATCCCGCCACTGTCCAGGTCAATGGTGGGCAGGGCCACAACGATCGACAGCCGGTTGTTCTCGTCGAGGAACGGCCCTTCTACCATCACTTCGCGCGGCGGGATGAACCACTCCATGTTGCCCGATGACAACAACACGGGCGTTGTGACCATCTTCCGATACACCTGCGCCAGGCGACTGTGGGTGATGGATGGTGCAAGGCTGGTCTCGGGGTTCGCCTGGGCGAGCGTGGGCATGTTGCCCGTGCGCTTGCCGTCGCTGATGCTGACGATGACCTTGCCCTCGGCATCGGCGTAATAAACGCCCGAATAGGCGGGGTAGTCTGTGAGCTGGCGCAGCAGGTTGGTCTCCAGCCGCTTTACGGCGACGATGCGCTCGTCACCGGGGGCCGACAGGTAATCCCTGAGCGCATCGGATTCGGCGATCTGTTTCAGCGAGCGCTGCAAGCCGACCGTGAACTCCGTTTTGAAGTAACCACTGATGATGACCATCTGCTGGCTGATGCTTTGCTCCAGCCGCACCCCGCTGGAATCCTTGTTGAACTTTATCGCGATCAAGACCAGCGGCAAGCCAGTGAGGACGCTGACCGCCATGAAGGCGACCAGCAGCCTTTTGAATATCGAGCCTTGGCGACGCAGCAACATGTAATTGACCTATTTTCCCAGCGCGGCGGACGTGTCGATCATTTCGTCGATCAGATATAAGGCTGGCTCCAGCTGGATGCCTAGCGCTTTGGCACGCTGCCGGTTGACCATGTAGGGGCCGCGCTCCGGGGTCCTCACCGCCATTCTGGCCGGATTGAGGCCCTGCTCGAGGATGCCGTAGGCCATCTGGAAGGCGAGGAATCCCTGGTTGTATCCGGAATCATTCGCCGTGAGCAGCATGCCTTCAAGGACGAACCGATCCTCATGGGAGGCTTCGGGTATCTTGATGTTGTTCAGATACCAGCGGCCCGCGGCCAGCACCTCCACATGGTTTCCGGCGCGGTCGCGCAGGGTGTCGTGATTGAGCACGTACAGCGCATCGACGCGCTTGGCCAGCTCCAGTGCGCCCGCTTTCCAGTCCTCGAACGAATTGGTGACCACTTTCCCCGCCAGCTTCATGGGCAGCGCACCCCGCTGCGCCAGTTGCTCGATCGCCTTCACGTTAGGTCGCGAGCTCTCCGAATCGCAGGCGAGAATGGCGAAGGTCTGTGCCTTGGGCACCAGCCGCTTGAGGAGATCGAGGCTTTCCTTGTGGTAGCCCGACTGCCAGACACCGGTCACGTTTTGCCCGGGCGCTTCAAGCTTTTCCACCAGGTTGTACCTCAGGGGCAGGCCATTGATGCCCCAGAACACCACGGGTGTTTGCGAGCCCACCAACTGCTGGCCTATGTAGTTGGCGGCATTGTCATCGCCAAGCAGTACCAGGTCCGGCTCAAACTTGCGGATCTCCTCCATGATCCGCTTTGTCGCACTGGCCAGATCCGGGACGCTGTTTCTTTTCTTGGAGTTCATCCACAGTTTCTTGACGATGACCTTCGGTGTCTCAACCGAGTTGGTATCGACAAGCCGCTTGGCCGACGCGTTGCTCTCGAAGTAACCGTACTTGAGCATCCCGGCGTTGACGCCGCGCTGCGTGGACT
>CAIJTL010000597.1 GCA_903823545.1 uncultured Planctomycetaceae bacterium | reverse complement strand
TGGTTTTGAAATCGGTCGGAGTGCCCGAAGAGGGAATCGGAATCATCCTGGGCGTCGACCGCCTACTCGACATGTGCCGCACGACGCTTAATGTCACAGGTGATTTAGCCGTCGCCGTGTGCGTCGATCGCGGTGAAGCGGCAGTTGACTGAGGCGTTTCAGCGATCGAATCACCATGATTCGACAGGGCAAAATGATGAGCGACTCGGAACCGACAAACAGCACAATCGGATCTCAGCCACCATCACGCGATTTGTTGCTGGGGGGCTAGTTCTTTTCGGCGATCCGGGTGAGTTCTTGATGCGGCAACAGACAACTGCGGACGTGTCGGCGAAATTCCGGTTCAGCATGTCCTCGAACTGCGCGTGCCGCAGAATCGCGAAGAGTTCCGGAGCCAATTCTAATTCGGCGGTCCACGTCTCCCATCCGCTGGGGCACGGCTCGTTCGGCTCGACGGTGGTGATGGAACAGTTCGGATAGTTGGCGGTGATCGGGCCAACGATGAACTCCTCCATTTTGTGGAGTGATCGCAGAAAGAGAGCGACTCGTCCCTCTTGCGTACCAAACTCCAGCGACATCGGCAGTCGCAGGTGATTCGCCTGATGAATCGCCGCCAGCGCCTTCTCCATATATCTGGGACCGCGTTCGTTCGTGGCCGGTGCAGCAAGAGAAATCTGCATAGCGACAGCAGATTAGTTCATCGCAGCCATCCACGTCGCATCCTCCGCTTGCGTCAGCGGATGACGGCACATTGATTTCTCGGTCTAATTGACGGCAATACGTTCAAAGTTGCCTGCGGGAAATCTTGACTCGCACATTCCGTGCGTCGGTCGATGAAACCGGAGCAGCGAAGTAGCACCCAAGATCTGACGGCAATTCCCGGTTGCAAGTCGGTCGATCTGCACGGCGGACGGATCGCCGCTGATCTCAACGAGTGCCGGCCGTTTGGCGACGGCGAGATCGGCGCGTTTCAGGCGCACGACGCCCTCGAACACCTCCGCGATCCGATCCACGCGATGAAGGAACTTCACCGTTGCCTGGCCCCGCAGGGCTGGCTCCTTTCGCAGACGCCCAGCACCGACGGCCGCGGCGCGTTTCAAGCCCCGACTCACGTCTCGTTCTGGAACAGCAACTCGTTCTGGTACTACACCCGCTCCGAACAGGCAAAGTTCATCAACAGCCCCGTGCTATTCGAAGCCAATCGCCTGAAGAACTTCTTCCCCAGCGAATGGCACCGCGAACACCAGATCGTCTATTTGAAGGCTGGCCAGCTGAAGGTTGCGGGACGGGTGCCGGGGGAGGGCGATCTGAAAATGGCGAGATTAGCGACGACCGTCGATGCCGTCCGATCAATAGTCTCCGCCTCCGAGGGAGTTCACATGCTGAGTGGGCGATTGTTCGATTGCGAATCGCCGACGGTGACACTCGTCGAGCATTGCGGCGGTCGCTGTTGCTCCGCAGCGGGTGGCGCCGAGGTCTCGAACTTTGATGAGGCCATCCACATCGCGGACTCCGCCAGCGGCTTTTACTTGGACGCGCGGCGAGACGCTCGCACGCATCAATGTGAGATCGTGCTCGGTCGCGCCTTTGTAGTTGTACGAGCCGTCCGCCTGCTTCACGAAGCCGTAGCCTGATGAGGTCTTCACCCAGTCGGCTCCGGCTCGTTCGCAAAGTTCACAGAGACGTCGTTTGAAGTCGTCGCTGCTCAGGCCCGCTCCGCCGTTTGTCAGGTAGTCATTCTCGAAGATGACTTTCACTTTCGCGCCGTGCCGATGCGCTTCGTCGCAGACCGATTGAACGTCGCGTTGCACGTAGTCCCAATCGCCGCTGAGAGCCTTCCCGATGTTGATCACCATGTCGATCTCGGCTGCACCATCGCGGCACGCCAACTCGGTTTCGTAACGCTTTGACTCCGTGCAACTGTTGCCGTGGGGAAACCCAATCACCGCGCCTACCAGCACACCGCTGCCGCGCAGCAACTCGACCGCTCGCGCGACGAAGTACGGTTTGATGCAGACCGACGCGACCTTGTATTCGGCCGCCAGGCGACAACCCGCCTCCAGCTCCGCATCCGTCATCGTGGGATGCAGCAAGGAGTGATCGATCATCTTGGCGAGTTCTTCGAGT
>CAIJTL010000596.1 GCA_903823545.1 uncultured Planctomycetaceae bacterium | reverse complement strand
GGTCTTCGGGGTCCAATCGGCCATATTGCAGCCGTTCGGCACATACAAAAACGCCATACGATTCGGAGCAGCTTGCTCCGGTTTCGTCGCCCCATCAGCCCAAGCCGTCAACGGCCCCATTGCCTCCAGCCAGGGGAGTGCTACCCCGGCTCCAAGTCCTCGAAGCACAGTTCGGCGAGAGAGTCGCGTTGTGGCAGGCATGACAGAATTCCTTTTGGCGGGATGTTTGGACAAGAAGGAGGAATGAATTATGGCCCAACGACTCGAACAGTACGACCTAACGGACGTGGCTCAACTTGAGTTCGGCAGTCATTTGCCGTTCGGCGGTTGTCGTTCGTGTTTTGTTCACAACTTTGGCAATCTCCTCGCGTTTGTAGTTCGCGATGTATTCGACGAGGTCGGCATTCTCTTCTGGCGTCAATGGCTTGCTGAGAATGTAGAAGGGGCCATCTGGTTCCTTAATGGTTCCCATGCTGATCTCCAAAATACTGTTTGACGAGCCGTAGTGCGGCGGTTTGATCCAAATGCATCCGTTGAGTGCGACCGACTTGGATAGCTCCTAAAGTTTGCTTGTAGTGCTCGATCAATTCAGACTTGGCGTCGAATGAAACATATCCATCGTGACCAAGTTCAAACGATCGCAAACAGGCATAGGCTACCAGATTTGGAGCGATTCCGTCGTACTTTTTCCGATGCCCAACATTTTCCGGATGGCTTTCGATGACGTTGATCCACACAAACCCTTCCTCTGGACGAATTGAGATCAATCCGTGGATCAACCGTCCGAGTTTCGGTGCCGTAAGTTTGTAAACTTCCGCCGTCTCGATTTCGCGGTTCCAATCGAATCGCCAAATCGTTTCAGTTTCAGCCAAGTTATCCGCAGTGACTGGTGAAACGACCGTCGTATAGCTACGTCCTGTCGCCACGTCTTTAATCGACTCGGTCAGATCATCAATGAGTTCATCCAACATTCGGATTATCTCGCTACTCACTCCCCCGCCGACTTACCTCGCCGCAGCCGGAATGGTTCGCTTTTCACTGTTTCGACGATGAGAGTCGAGTATCGATAGCCGTTTTGGCTCAAGGCGGTTGTGATTCGTTCGATTGCGGGCCGGTCGTAGTATTCGAGACCTCTGCCGAGGGCATAAGTCAGCATTTTCTCAGCAATGCAACGAGCAAAGAGATTCTGACGAGTCTTCAAAATTTCCTTGAGTTCGTTCGAGCCGGAAAACTTTTCGCCGCTGGGAAGTTCGCCGGAGGCATCGATCGGGAACTCACCATCTTTGTCACGAAAGCGGCCAACGGCGTCGAAGTTCTCGAAGGCAAAACCGAGTGGGTCCATGCGAGCGTGACAGCTCGCGCAGCTCGGGTTCGCTCGATGTTGCTCCATACGTTGCCGAAGCGAGCCGGTTAGCTTCTCTCCCTGTTCAAGCTCTGGCACATTCGGCGGCGGTGGGGGCGGTGGAGTGCCGAGTAATTGTTCGAGCACCCAACGGCCACGTTTTACCGGCGACGTGCGTGTTGGGTTCGACGTCACTGTGAGAACGCTGGCTTGTGTGAGTAGTCCGCCTCGACCAGTGCCAGCGAGATTGACGCGAATGAAGTCTCCACCGCGAAACGATTCCCCCTTGTCGCGCTGCGGCTTCTGGCCGACGAGATTGCCGTTCGTGTCTGCAATGCCGTAATGCTTCGCGAGTGGCTCATTCAAGAACGTGAAATCTGCCGCGAGCAGTTCCAAAAGGCTGCGGTCTTCCTTCAGGATTGCATCGAGAAACATTTTTGTTTCCGTCAGCATTGCTTGTCGCAAGAACCCGTTGAAATCGGGGAAGAGCTTGGGGTCCGGTGCGACCAATTCCAGTCGTTTGAGTTGTAGCCACTGCATCGCGAACTGGTCGACCAGCGAGGCTGACGCTCGCGGGTCTTTCAACATGCGAAGCGTTTGTGATTCGAGTTGCTTCGACAGTTCGCCGCGTCGCGCGAGTTCAAATAATTCGTCATCGGGCATCGTGTTCCACAGAAAGTACGACAGCCGCGATGCTAGTTGAAACTCATCAATCGGTCGTGTTTCCGGACTGTCTGGGCGATCGTCGAGTTCCACTCGAAACAAAAACTTCGGAGACACAAGCACGGCTTGCATCGCGAACTGAATTGCCGCGTCGAACTTCTCGCCACTGGCTTCCGCTGATTCGACCAACTTGATCAATCGATCGACTTCGTCCTTCGTCGCCGGTCGTCGATACGCCTTTGTCGCAAACCGTTCGACGATCTCGCGAGTCTGCTCAGTCTTTGGTTGATCGGCCGCGCATGCCACAAGCTTGCGATGGCTCAGGGGTCGAGTGTCTTTCGGCCCGCTCAATTCAAACCACTCGACCATCAACGATCGCGGATTCTCTGGCTTGTCCCCCTCGGTCGGATTGAGCAACTGCACTGCGATACGCAATTTGCCGCTTGGCAGATAAATCGGGAGTTCGATGGTTTCCGGAGTCTTCTCGTCCGTTGCTTTCACTTCAAATTGTTTGACCTCATCGCCATCCAACTGCACCGCAATTTTGACCGGCTCATCGCCACTGTTCTTCGTGTAGCAACGAACCTTGAAAACGTAATCGCCCGCCAGCGTCAGAGAGTACGGGGTATTGAGGTTTCCTTTTGTCAGTGGCCGCCAGCGAGCGGCGTCGCTCGTTGCTGGCTCCAAATAGCGAGCAGACATTCCACGCACGGGAGGCTTCGGCGGATCGGGAATAATCGCGCGTTGCATGATGTTTTCCGCCGCCGCGACGTAGCGTTCCAACAACACAGGTGGCAACGACAACACGTCACCAATGTTGTCGAATCCGTGCCCGATGTCGTCCGAAGGAAAATCCTCCGCCGGATTGAAATCCACTCCCACAAGATCGCGAATGGTGTTGTTGTATTCGACGCGATTCAACCGCCGCATCGTCACCCGGCCTGGATCGGGCTTCGCGTTTTTGTCGGCCTTGTCGAAAAGATCATTCACAGATTGCGTGAAACTTGTGATCTCATCAGCCGTCGGCTTCGGCCTTTCTTTAGGAGGCATTTCACCCTGCTCAACCATTCGCAGGATTTTCTGCCAAGTCTTCCGCGCCTTCAGAATCGCAGCCTCATCTCCAAACTTCGTCAACGACAGTTCGGCCTGCGGTTCCTTATCACCATGACAGGCGATGCAATGCTTCTTCACAAAGGCAATAGCTGATTCGTGAGACGATGCTTGCTGCGCGTTCGCCGTATTCGCAAATAAAATGGCGGTGATGAATATGTTCAACGACAAACAAGTGACTCGCCAATTCATCGCTTTTCATTTCTCTTCTGGCTCGGCGTTTAATTGCTCTTGGACAGAGATCAAAACATTTCAAACATCTGCTGACCGCCGTGAGCCGGATTACCAATCAATCGCCGATTTGGAACATCCACAACGAAGTCCAGAATCTCTAAGTACACGTCTCACTATACGGCAGCGGCCAGGCAATCCAGTTCTTCTTGCTCGATTTCGACTGATCGGATTTGGGCTCCCGCCTGCTTGAGATCAGACATCGCCGATACCAGCGCTTGTTCCAAAGTGTCCGCATCGCGGTCAAATGCCACGCAGACGTCACCCAGCTTTGAGAAACAAGTCGCGTCCGATGCTTGGGCGTAGACACGATCGGCCAACTCGGTCGTTGCTGAGCCATTTTCAACAGCGAGTAATTTCACAGTGAATTGATACGTCATAAAACTTTCCTCAATCATGCTGGCAGCATTCGGTGAGATGTCGAATGCGCTTGGCGTGAGACTCCGGATTCTGTGGCGTGGAATGTACTCGGATAATGCACCCTTCACGGCTGGCTTCCGGGCAATACAACTCGCCCCAGACATGACCGCCACACTTGATGAGCCGCCAGCCTCGATTGATAGCTTCGTCGACCGCAGCCTGGACATGCTTGTTCGGATGCCGCATGGAGTTCACCATGTTGACACGAAACGATTTTCAAAAACTGCTCACCGATTGAACAAGAACGCCGGGCTGTTGATGAGTGCCCACATCATGTCCTGTGCTCCGTCAGTCGGGTTGCCGATTTGGGCGAGGTAGGCTTCGCTCTTGGTTCGCTCGTCTTCGCTCGGCATGCGGCAGACGACGGTGAGGTAAATCTCTTCGACCAGCTTCTTGTTGTCCGCTTTCTCGGCGACCAAGCGAGCGATCTTGGCTTGAGGATGAGCGATCGCATCGGCGATGGTGGGGCCGTTGATGAGGTTCAACGTTTGGCCGAGACTGACGTCGCTGGTTCGCTCGCACTCACACGGGCTTTCGCGCGGCGGGCGGCCGAACATGTCGAGGAAGCTCAGGTTGATCTGCGGATCTGGAAGCTGAGTCGCTCGGAAACCGGCCGGAACCCCGGGGATGTTGGTCGGGGCACCGGTTGCGATTTGGATTGCATCGTAAAGCTGCTCTGCCGTGAGTCGGCGAGGCAAGGCGTGGCTGAAGTTCGTATTGTCGCCTTCATTCCATTGGTTGGTCTTCAATGCTCGCTGATAGGTGTGGCTCGAAACAATCGTCCGCACGAGATACTTCAGGTCAAAGTTGTGAGCGATAAAATCAGCCGTCAGTGCATCGAGCAGTTCCGTATTGGACGGCGGGTTGCCAGCGCGAATATCGTCGACCGGATCGATGATCCCCATACCAAGCAGGTAGCTCCAGTATCGATTGACGATGCTCTTAGCAAAGTATGGGTTCTCCTTCGCCGTGATCCACTTTCCCAATTTAATTCGAGCATCCGGCGATGTGTCTTCTGGAATCGACAACTTGAAAGGGAACGCCGATGGCAGCATCTGGCCGGTTGTGGGATGCTTCATCGCTCCGCCTGTTGCGACAGAATAAACGATCTCTTCGTCTTTTTCTGAACCAGGCTTGCGAACGACTCCTGTGAGGAAGCCAGACAACTCGTAGTATTGCCGCTGCGTCCAACGTTCAAATGGATGGTCATGACATTTGTTGCAATTGAACCGCGTACCAAGGAAGACCTGCGTCATGTTTTCCATGACTTCACTCGGTTCGCGAGCGACCCGATAGTAGTTGGTCGCCGGGTTTTCAAACGTGCTGCCGCTTGAGGTCAACAACTCATACACGAATTGATCGTAGGGCTTGTTCTCTGCGAGCGACGCACGCAGCCAATTGCGGAAGGCCCAAACTCCTTTTTCGGTAATTGTCTTTCGATTCGACATCAGCAAGTCGGACCATTTCAACGTCCAATGGTCAATGAAGTCCGAGCTTTCTAAGAGTTCTTCGATCTTCGCTTCCCGCTTCGTTTTCGTATCTCGGGTATCCGCGAGGAAAGCACGCACTTGCTCTGAGGTCGGCGGAATTCCCGCGAGATCGAATGACACCCGTCGCAAGAAGTCAGCATCACTGCAAAGTTCCGACGGTAATAGTTTCACTCGCTGCAATTTCTTGTTGACGAGCGTGTCAACAAAGTTGTGTTCTGGTGAAGCTTGCCATTGATAGCCTTCGCGATCACCGAGCACCGAAATCAAATTCGCAGCGTACAACCCTTCGTAGCGAACCAAAGCAGCCGCTTCGCCTCGGCGTACCGCTTTGATCACTCCGCTGGCCGTCACGGTGGCAACTTCAAAGCTGCTTGTGTCAAACACGGCTTCTCGAGTCACGTCACGAGAGGTCCCGTCCGGATAAAAGGCGAGCACAATCATCTGCTGAGTACTGTCGGTGCGCTGCAAGATCGGCTTTTGCGGATAAACCTCGATCCGCTCGACTCGACGATCTTCTTGGTACTTGCAGCCTTCGGCGATCCATTTCTCGATGAGGTCGTAGTACCGCGATTCTTCATCGAAGAGGAATCCACCTTCGTGGGGCACGCCCTGAGTCGGCTTGAGCAACATTAAACTTTGGGCAGGTACTGCCCGATTGAACCGACGACCGGAAATGTCATCGACCAAGGCCGTGTAGTCGTAAAGCGGATCATAGCCACGCAACGACAGCTTGAAGCCTGCCTTCCCTTGCTGCGATCCGTGACAGGTTCCCTGGTTGCATCCGACTTTACTGGTGATCGGAATGATTTCGCGAATGAAGCTGACTGGAGGCGTTTCCAAGGTCTTCACTGCAACCGGTACATCAACCGAATGCCCCGCCGCGGTCACAGTGACCTTCGTCTCGCCAACCGCTTTCGGTTCGATAAAGCCATCGCGATCGATGCCAACTTGGCCTCCTGCCGGAACGAGCTTTGCCTCGCCTGAAACGTCATACAGCCGTCCCTCAGCGTCCTT
This sequence comes from uncultured Planctomycetaceae bacterium, assembly GCA_903823545.1. Lineage (GTDB taxonomy): Bacteria > Planctomycetota > Planctomycetia > Planctomycetales > Planctomycetaceae > SXKJ01. The sequence goes on along the minus strand of CAIJTL010000596.1, from coordinate 2,236 downwards.
CGCGGACACAATCACGCGACGAGCATCACGATTGCCACTCAATTCCAACTTCGGAGGATAAACCTCCAACCCAACGATTGCCGGGCGTTCCGCAGCCGATGTTGCATCGGAAAACGAAGACAGACACATGACTGTCGCGAAAGAAAACATTCTGAGATTCATTGCAAACATCCTCATCTCTGAAGCGAGGTAAAACGCAAAATGCACATGAATTACTTAACGGCCACGGTGGAAGTGATCGTCACTGGGATGAACTTTGAAACGAGCTTTCCTGTTTCAGCATCGTACAAGCGAACTTGCCCATCGAACCCCGCGATGGCAACTTGCTTTCCATCAGGCCGGAAAGCAACTGCAAACACGGGGCTACTGATTTCCGGAAGCTCAAACAGCATCGCCCCGTCATCGGTCTTGTAGATGCGAGCCGCTCCGCCAGTTGCGGTGCTGGAACCGATGACGAACTTGCTTCCATCGGCATTGAATTGAGCATCGAAAATTCGTCCCGGCATCGGAGCGAATCCTCGAATTCGGTTGAAGTCATCGCCGATAACACGGGCTTGAGTTCGGAAGATTTTGTAGAGCTTTGGCTCACCGTCAGAGCCGCCGCAGATCACACTCTCGTCTTTCGGATGCCGCTGAATCGTCTGCAAGCCCCCTTTTAACGCACCCGGCGTGATGCTCGTGACGTTGTCGACAAACTGGCCGTTCTCAACGATCGAAAGCTTCATCGACATATCTCGACTGACCGAAACGACGTGATCCGACTTCAATGAAAACGTCGTCCCGATGACGTAGTCCGAATGAGCGTCCATCCGCATCACGGGAGAGCCATCCGCCGTCTTGATGACTCGAACCTTGTTGTCGGCACCGCCGAATGAGAACAGCGAGCCGTCGTCGTTGAAGTTGCCGCCAAATAACGTGTCGAATGAAACTGTGTTAGAAAAAGCCAACTTCTGATCGGCGAGGTTCCAAAACTGCACTTCACCAAACAATGCCGGTGTTCCACCGACTGCACCGATTCGTTTTCCATCGGGCGAAAATCTAATCGTGTTCAACCTTTGCGAACGGCCAACTAATCGATGCACAAGTCCCGATCCATCAGCTTTGTGCAACAAGATCTCGTGGAATCCAGACACCGCCAAAAGCGAACTGTCTGGTGAATAAGCAATCGCCGTGATCACTGGCGGAGCTGAATAAGTTGGAGGCTTTTCCGCGCTGAATGTGTCGGAGATCCCTTCCGGTGTATCGTCCTTCGCTCCCTCGGCAATCCAGCGCTTGATGAGATCCACCTGAGCGGCTGACAGCGGATCGGCCCCTTTGGGCATGTCAGGCTTTTCGCCGACTATCAACTGGACGAGCAAGCTGCCGTCAGGCTTCCCTGCAATGACACTTGGTCCTCCTTCGCCACCCTGCATCATCCCAGCAAAGGTTGTCAGCAAGAGCTTGCCGCCGAGCTTTGCTGGCTGATGGCATCCAGAACAGGACCTCTGCAAAATCGGCCGGACTTGACGATAAAAGCTAACCGGCTTTGTGGTGACGGGAGCGTCTTTCTCTTGAGCCGTTACAGAGCTGGCCGTCGCAAACGCCAAGCAGAAATTCAGCAAACACAGAACCGACCATCGAGGGAGCCGCATCTCACACCTCAACCAATATCGAGAGTTCAGGAATCATCGCGACTGCCTGAGCTCACAAAACTGAGAACCAGGAAGCACGAATCTTTTTAGGCAGGACAACACCGGCAGGTCACGCGTTCGGATGGTTTTCCAGACGCATCAACGTGGGCCGACATCTTAGGGCTGTGAGTTAGGGCGAGTAAAGCAGCATCGAGAGTGTCCAGGTGACGGACCTGGGAGGCGATCATGGTCATTCACAAGCCATCAGTCGATTGGGCGATTCGACTCTCGGAGTGTCTCGTCGACTTTACTCACAACATCACAAACACATTCCCATCTTCGATTTTCGCTTCGAAAACCGTTTGGCAAATACGAGGATTCAGACAGTGAGTTCCGGCAGCCACATCGAACTGCCAGCCGTGCCACGGGCAGGTGACGATGCCGCCGGTCAACTTGCCTTTGCCCAAAGGCCCACCTTGATGAGCACAGATGCCATCGATCGCTCGAAACTCCCCATCGACATTGAAGAGCGCTACCAGCCGCCCGCTGACAGCAATTTCTTTCCCGGTACCAAGCGGAACGTCAGCGACTGCCGCGACCTTTTGCCATTCAGACATCCAGAGAAT
>CAIJTL010000595.1 GCA_903823545.1 uncultured Planctomycetaceae bacterium | reverse complement strand
TGCCGCGAGAAGTAACAACGCGAAACGCGTTTCCCGGACAAATCTTGCCACTCTCAACATCAACTGGCTGAGGTTCATCTCAACGTCAACTCCACAAGTTCTCGCTCGACCTACACCACGCAACGGCTCGGCACACCTGAGTTTTTAGTGATGTAGTGTGAGGTTTCCATGAAGAACTCGTGAATGCGACTGCACGCGTCGTTGTCTGAGCCATTGCAACGGCGAATTCAGAATGAAGACTTGGCGAGAACAATCCTGCTGCGGAATATTCAGTCGGCACCCAGTCCGCCGCACTGCCGTACCGCCTCATAGACGACCGTTTTGGCGGTGCTCGCCAGATTCCTGGCTATCCAATCTCTGAAACTAGGGCTGTGTGATTTTGTCGGATTGATTATCAGTCGTGACTGGACGGTGTCGAGGCATTGAAGCAGGATGTGCGAGACGGGCGGGTCAGCGGGGAGTGGCTGGTCGAGTTGATCGTTTCGTTGCAACAAGAACTTCAGGCGGCTCGGCAAGGTCTTGATGAAGCCCGGAGAGAGTTGGAGGATTCGCGGCGGCGGATTGCGGAGCTGGAACAGAAGGTTGCAGCATCCGGATAACGTGAAAAAGTGAAGCAGCAGACGCCGGTCTAAACTCGCTTTCGCTCACTGGTATTCGTCGGCGACTGTCTGTTTCAGCGACTTTGTTTCAATGCAAGTAGTCATGGCCTCGCGTGCAAAAAACTAAGGGAAGCGATCTTGGCGAGCCTCAAATTTGATTCCGCGAACTGCACGGGGATCATTCAATTCACATACCGCGACGAAGACCGGATAACTTTTCGATTGTCGAATGTCAGTAAGACGACAGCCGATCGGTATCTCAATCACATCTCACATCTGAACGACGCGTGACGAACGAATTCGTATGTTCGCGGCGAAACTGTGGAGTTCCTCCAAATTCGCTGGGGAAACGTGACTATAAGCGTTTGGCCAAACTGGAACTTGTTGCGCCTCATGAGCCAGATGAGGACGAAAAACGGCCTCTCACGCTCGACGAATTCTCGCGGATGAAGGCACCGGACTGGAAACCTGCCAGCAAAGTCGTCTTTGGTCACACCCGCCGGAATCTGTTGGATTGTTTTAGGTCCGAAACGATTCTGTCCAACGTGACCGTTCTGGATGCGGAGAACTTTAAGCGGCATCTGAAGGCGGCGGGCTTGGCAAAAGCCACGATGGCAAAGCGGTGCTCATTGGCTAGGGGAGTGTTTGAGGCGGCTCGCAAGCATCGGCTGCTCGAAAGCAACCCATTCCAAGATGCAAAGATCAGTGTTGTGATCAATGCGAATCGAAGCAGGCAGAAGTTCATCGAGCGATCGACGATTGAAAGCAGCGTGCTTGCCGCGTGCCCTGATGCTGAATGGCGCTCGTTGGTTGGCTTGGCTCGGTACGGTGGTTTGCGTGTCCCAAGCGAGGCTTTGAGCCTTCGTTCGGAGCATATCAATTGGGAACGGGGCGAGATGTTAGTTCCGTCCCCGAAAACAGAACATTTTGAGGGGCACGAAAGTCGGCTTGTGCCATTGTTCCCGGAAGTAAGGCCACTGCTGCAAGAGGCGTTTGAGCAAGCCGAACCGGGGGCAGTGTTCGTCATCTCTCGCCATCGCAGCAAAGTCAAGAATGGTGGGACCAACTGGCAAGCGGTCAACCTGCGGACTCGGTTTCAAAAAATCATCCGCAATGCTGGTGTGAAGCCGTGGCCTCGCCTGTGGGTCAACCTAAGAAGCAGTCGAGCAACCGAATTGGCTGACCTCTTCCCATCCAAAGTCGCCGCCGATTGGCTCGGTCACACGGAAGCAATTGCCGACAAACATTATCGCCAAACTACCCGCGAACATTTTGAGCGTGCCATCAAAGGAGAGGGCGGCGCGCTGTCACTGGCGCTGCTCCGTGGAGCATCACAGAGCACTGCCGAGCAAGAATCGCCAAATGCGAGACCCTTAAACGACTCGGAAAACGCCGCGTTTCCACAAAAAAAGGCTGTTTCGCAGCAATCTACGAAACAGCCAAGATGGACGATACAGAACTCGAATCTGTGACCTCCACGATGTCAACGTGGCGCTCTAACCAACTGAGCTAATCGTCCGAAGGGTGGGCAAGGTAGCGCGTGGTTGGTGGTTCGTCAAGCAGTCGAGAGATCCTGTGCCTACTTCAAATTGAAGGGCGCAATGTTGGTTCGAGGTATTGGGGTTTTGACGGTTAGGTAACCTGCTGTTTGATGCAACGAACAGCTCTGCCGTGTGTCCAGGCTTGGTGGAAATGTAGCAAGTTTTGGATACGGCTATTTCACGAGAGTCAAAATTTCGTCTTGGGATAGGGCTCTTTGATGGAGGCGAACATCTCGGATTTTGCCGTTGAAATAGTCGGTCGGACCAAAGCCGATTCGCAAAGGAGCCGTCGAAGAGAGGTCATACTGCAACGGGTCAAAGGCAGAGGACGTTGCGGCCAAGCGACCGTTGACGAAGAGTTTCAGTTCGCGATCAGTTTTCTGTGCGGTGATGTGCTGCCAACCAGCAGGAAGCGAGCGGTCGTCAGTGACGTTAGCGCCGGCGGCAATCGAAAGGACTCTGCCGGAAGGAAGCGTTCCGACGAAGAGGCGACCTTGGAACTCGGCCATAGTCCAGGCGCGGCGATACATGACGTTCGGGGTGAGGTCGACTCGACCAACGCTGTCCCATTGCGGTGCGGCATCAGAGCGATATCGGAAGACTTCGGCGAGTGGTAGTGAGCCAGCAAAGAGTCCGCCGTTATGGACGAGCATTCCCATCACTTCCAACTCTTCGCCGAGTCGCCCGCAATCGGCCCATTTGTTGTCGCCATCGTAGCGAAAGACTTTTCCCGTGCGCCACGTGCCGACGTACATATGGCCGTTGTGGATCGCGAATGAATAAGTTTGAGTATTGGCGGCTTCGCCGACTTGTCCACAGTCGGTCCAAGTCTCTTCGTTGAAACGATAGATGTGTGCTTCGTCGTAGCTCGATGCGAATAGCTCGCCGTTGTGAACGCACATCGCCTCGACTCGTTTGCCATTCGGCAGCGACATCGCAGTCCAGCGTTGAGCACCTTCGTAGCGAAAGAATCCGGCGGGCTTGTAGAGCGACCCAGCAAAGAGCTTTCCCTGAAATACCGCCATTCCGCCGATGCCCTCGGTATCGGGAAGTTGGCCGCAATCGATCCATCGGGAGTCGCCATCGTAACGGAAGATTCGCCCGCCGAGGTTTGGATTCTCTGATTCCGAAAGAGCTGATCCAGCCAAGCGGTATTTTGAAACTCCCGCGTAGAGCTTTCCTTCAAACACGGCGAATGCTGAAACCGCGTTGCATGGCGCCGGGCTGCCGCAATCGATCCAGCGAGTCCCTCCATCAAATCGATAGACGCGCCCCGAACGATCTTTACCCGCTTCACAAGTCCCTGCAAAAAGCTGACCATCGAAAACCGCCAGCGCTTTGACGAAAACGCTTTGACCAACTTGGCCGTGATCGGTCCAAGTCGGCTCGATGCGGTTATTGTCGACTCCGAAATTCAGTGTGCGCGTATTGGCTTGGCTGGCAGTGACAGCGTGACTCTTAATGCTGAGTTGAAAACCTCGACGCTGAACTGGATCAAACTGACTGAGCAGGTCGCCGGGGACATCATCCAGATTTTTCTCTAGGTTGACCCACATCGAGAGTGTGAAATCCTTCGTGCCGAACTTTAGCGCGTCATGAACTGGAGCCTCCAACCAATCATCTCGGCCATCGAATCGCGTACCGTCAGTCTCGCTTGATGAAAGTTCGCCGCCATTAGGACGGAGATGAAGGGCGTGCGGGCCTCGATCTTTCAAATCACCTTTGAGCGGCCAATGGGCAACGAGTCCGTCGTCTGCTAACGACGCTGTCGCCCACGAGAGCAGCACTGCCAACAACAAAAAACGCATGAGCAAAACTCCGAAAAACGAGGGAGTTTTCCGGTAGCGTCGACTTCGAGCAGGAGTTCTGACGCTATCGGCGAACTCAGTAACGGTCATCTATTTGCGAGCGGACGAAGTAGTTGAGCGGCATTGTTCTGCTATTGAGCCAACTGGCGAGCGACCTCTTCGGCTCGGCGCATGACGCGCAGAATATTGCCGCTCATCATTTTGTGAATCTGTTCCGGTTTGTAACCGCGATTGAGCATCTCTTGCGTAATGAAGGGATACATCGAAACGTCATCCAGTTGGCGCGGCGTTTTGGTGATTCCGTCGAAATCAGACCCTAGTCCGACATAATCGATTCCCGCAACCCCCACGATGTGGTCGATGTGGTCAACCACGTCCTGTACTGTTCCGGCTTCGATGGGGTTTTCGGAATCGAAGCGTTTGCGAGCCTTTTGGTAGTCCGCTTCTTTGGGAAATTTCGCGTGCAACTCGCGGTTCACTTGGAACATGTTGGCGCGACGCTTTGCCGATTCCGGGTGAATGAAGCCGGAATAAAAATTGACCATCACGACGCCGCCGTTTTTTTGCGTCAGCTTCAGGATATCATCGGGAACGTTGCGCGGATGGTCGGCAATCGCTCGTGCAGATGAGTGCGAAAAGATGATCGGGGCTTTTGTAGTTTCGAGTGCATCACGCATCGTGTCAGGCGAGACGTGCGAGAGATCGACCAACATGCCAAGTCGGTTCATTTCGAGGACAATTTCTTTGCCAAACTTCGTGAGTCCCATGTGCTTGGCCTCGTCGGTGGCTGAATCGGCCCACGAGAGTGTGTCCGAGTGCGTCAGTGTCATGTAACCGACGCCGAGTTCTCGCAATCGCCGCAGCTTGTCTATTGAGTCTTCGATCGAGTGGCCTCCCTCAACACCGATCAGCGATGCGATCTTTCCGGACTTCTGAATCCGAACGACATCGTCCGCAGTCTTTGCAAACTCAAAAACATCGGGATATCGCCGAACCATCGCGCGAATGATTTCGATTTGCTCAAGCGTCATCGTGAAAGCACGAAGTTCCTTTGACGTTTCGACTGGCACGTACGCTGCCCAAAACTGAGCGCCGACATTTCCCGTTCTTAGTCGCGGAATGTCTGTATGAAACTTCGGGACTCCGATTGCAATGTCCGCTTTGTCGAACGAACCGCCTGCAGACTCGCGAAGCTCCCACGGCAAGTCATTGTGCCCGTCAAATACGAACCCCGCTGCATGAACTTTGCGAGCGGCCTCGCTGACAACGACCAGCGGCTTGTCCGCTGCGATCGCTGGCGGCGAGAACGAGAGCAAGACAATCGTCAAAAGCCAAAGTCGGACCATGATTCCTCCCTGATGTTCGTTGCGTCGTCCGAATTGCTTCCAGCGGACCTCATTATTACTTGGGCGGTTCGATTTCTTTGAGCACGATGTTGCGCAGTGCCGCTTTGGTTCGATAGGAACAGAATCCTAGAGGCTTGCTCGGTTCGACTTCGCTGC
>CAIJTL010000594.1 GCA_903823545.1 uncultured Planctomycetaceae bacterium | reverse complement strand
GTGGCTTTCTGTTAGTTCGAATGGATAGACAACATCATGAGCACTGTGGCACTGGAACTCGATCAGACGTTGCGTGAACTCGATACCGACACGGCGAATTTGTTGGAGCGAGCCGTGCGTGACGCGCTGGCCTTGGCTCAGCGGCGGCGACAGGCCGCGCCGCAATTGGATGCTATGGGATACCCCGCTGGCTATTTCGAGGCCACGGCCGGGAGCTTTGCCGACGAACCTCTTGAGCCGCCGCCGGACCTTCCCTCAACGACTCGTGAGCCGTGGTAATGCGTTATCTGCTCGATACCAACGTCTGGATTCACTACCTGAAGAATGTGGCGTCGCCGGTGGCATTGCGGTTGCAGAAAACTCCCGCCAGCGAGGTTGCGGTCTGCTCCGTCGTCTGGGCCGAATTGCTGCATGGTGCCAGGAAATACGAACGGCGGGACGATCGCGTCGCCCGCGTTGAGCGGACGTTGGCACCCTACCAATCCTTGCCATTTGATGATGCGGCGGCTCGACGCTATGCGGTCGTTCGCGATGACTTGGAATCGCGCGGCAAAGTGATCGGGGCGAACGACCTATTGGTCGCGGCCATCGCACTGAACCACGGATTGGTTCTCGTCACCAATGATGCCGCCTTTGGCCGTGTCACAGGACTTCACATCGAAGACTGGACTGTGACAAACGTTGCAAGCTAAGCGATCACGGCTTCGGCCAGTTCAGTTGCTTGTGCAGGAACTCGAACGTGCCTTTGCCGTTGATCTCGTGGAGTCCGTCGAAGGATTCGATGTCGGTGCGGTTGCTGAGATTGAGTGTGTCCGAGATGTGGGGGACTTTGATGCATTCGTGGCGAACCATTCGTCGGAAGCGGAGCCGTTCCAGCGGCCTCATTCGTTGCGAGTTTATTTGGCGAGCTTCACTTTGGGTTTGGAGCATCCTCTTCCGAGATGCAGTACAGGAACCGTTCGCCGCGCAAGAACAATTCGTGACCGACGATGGCGGCTGATGCGGCGAAGACGTCGTTGAGATGATTGAGGGCCAGTTCGCGAGGTTTTTCTTCGTGGCTGAGGACCATTGTGTTGCCATCGAGGTCGCTCACATAGACGCGGCGGCTGGCTGCGACGGATGACGCATAGACGTTGCCGATGCCGCCGAGCCGAATTGGTCCCGGACGGTCTTCGCGGTAACTCGCGTGAGGATCCCTTGGTAGTGAGTCAGGAAGTAAAGCGAATCGCCATATAACAGCGGCGATGGGACATATCGCGTCCCGCGCGAGCGACTCCACGCAACTCGGTCGGAACCGGTGATGTCACCTTTTGCTCGATCAAGTCGGATCGCCAGCAACGATCGCTTCTCATAGCTGCTCCCAGCGAACAGCATCCCATCGGCAGAGACCGGCGTTGCCACTACATTCCCAAACGACTTTGCCATTCGCGAGGTCATAGTGGTAGCACGCGTTGCCGATGAGGTGAGGCCTGTACGTAGTACAAGAAACTCGCGCTTGACGCTCATTTTCAAGATCAGGCTTCAATTTGGCTCAAGCGTCAATTCCGAGTTTCTTGTGCCTGCGACACTCGAAGTTGGCAACGCATTGCGGCCCACAAAATCATTCACAGGCTTAAGCGATAAACAGCAGGCTTCCGGCGGCCACGATCACTACGGTAGCAAAAACCGCCGTGCGGTTACGGCCTTGGCGGGCGTTGTCCCAGCGGAAGGCAAATGCGGTAAGACCCATCACTGCTGTTAACCAGATTCCAATTCCTGCCAAGAGGCGGATTCGTGCATTGACTGCTGCCTCTCGCCACGGGGCAGCAATTTGGTCGCCCAAGTCGGGAGACAATTCCAGTTGCAACCAGACTTGGTACATCAGACCTTTCAATTTGCCGAAGTCATGTTCGCGAGTTTCGAGGAATCGTTTTTTAATTGCGGTCTTCACTACCAAATCGCGATGCATTGGTAGGCGAGTCCCTTGTCGCTGCGGATCGAGTTGTCGGTATTCTTGTGTCACGACGATTGTCGCTTGATCGAGTGCATGCAGTTCGGCTTCATCCTCAGATGCGAACCGCCCCCCACTGATCACCACAATCCGCCGCTCGCCCTCTCGAATCGGATTTCGCTGCGTCCACTCAGGCAGCGGCGACTTCAGGCTGTTGTCTGTCTTTGGTTCCGCGGAAGCCGCGTCCTCTGGGACCTCGCGTTGTGCTACCACGGGCGTCGGCGGCGTAGCGACACGCTTTGCTGATTGAGTCCTCGACGATGAATCCACACTCACTCCGACTGACATGAATCCCAAAAGCACGATTCCGCAAAGAATTCCTGCGGCGAGTAAACCCACAGCAAAGGGGAGGCGAGATCGCACGGCGGTCTGCTTCACCACGAATGAAGAGAGACCTGCAATAACGACAATCCCCCCAATGATCGTCAGTAGCGCCCAAGGAGCGAGGCTTGTTTGAAATTG
>CAIJTL010000593.1 GCA_903823545.1 uncultured Planctomycetaceae bacterium | reverse complement strand
GCGGCAGCGGCAGCGGCAGTCCGGTCGCCACCGCCAGCAGCACCATCAACAATTCGGCGGCACCCATCGACACCAGCAGCGAGATCACCTTGCGGATGTTGTCGTAGGCAATCCGCCCCTCCTCAATGCCTCCGACAATCGACGAGAAGTTGTCGTCACTGATGACCAGATCGGAAGCGTCACGAGCCACGTCGGTTCCGGCTTTCCCCATCGCCACTCCGATGTTGGCCGCCCGCAACGCGGGAGCGTCGTTGACACCGTCGCCGGTCACGGCCACGTAATGTCCAGCCTGCCGCGCGGCCTCCACGATTTGCAGTTTTTGCCGCGGTGTGACCCGCGCGAAGACACGCACACGTTTCAAAACCTCTTGAAGATCGAGCGACGACAGCGGTTCGAGTTCCGGTCCCGTGATGACTTGGTCTTCGCGGTCGGCTAAACCGAGTTCCCGTGCAATCGCCAGCGCGGTGACGCGATGGTCTCCGGTGACCATCGCCACCTCGACACCGGCCTGATGGCAGTCGTGGACCGCCTCGCGCGCCCCGGCCCGCAATGGGTCGATCATCCCCAGAAATCCCAGGAATTCGAGTTGTTTCGGCTCCGACGGTGCGTCGCTGGGCCGCACCGCGACCGGCAATCGTCCGCTCGCCATCGCCAGCACACGCAAGCCGAAGCGTGCCATTTCCGTCGCCGTCTGCTCGAACTCGCGCCGCTCGCAGCTGGAGAGCGACCCCGCGCACATCTCCAGAACGCGTTCCGGCGCTCCCTTCACGAACACGATCGTCGCCTCCCCGTCTTGGTGGAACGACGCCGAGAACTGATGCTCGGATTCAAACGGGATGCGATTCACCTGTGGGAAGGTTTCGAGCAGCTTCTCGCGAGCGCGGCCCAGCTTCTGACCCAAGCTCAGCAAGGCGATGTCCACCGCATCGCCGCGCCACACCCAACCTCCATTGCGATGATGTAGATCGGCTTCGTTGCACAACACGGCCGCCCGAATCGCCGACTCCAACAGAGCATGACTTCCCGGTTCGACGGGCCGCGCTTTGACGAGCACTTGGCCATCAGGTGCAAAACCCTCCCCGGTGACTTCCACGATGTCCCCGTTGGCCAGCCGCAGTTCACGCACGGTCATTTCATTGCAGGTCAGCGTTCCGGTCTTATCCGTGGCGATCAACGTACAACTGCCCAACCCTTCGACCGCCGACAGTCGCCGCACAATCACGTTGCGTCGAGCCATCCGAATCGTGGCCACGGACAAGGCCACGGTGATGGCCACCGGCAAACCTTCGGGAATCGCCGCGACCGCCAACGCCACGACAAAGAAAAAAGTTTCGATCAACGTGTAACCACCCACCGCCATCACCAACAAGCCAATGGCCGCCGCCGCCAGCAACGTCGCGATCGCCACGAAATTGGTGAACCGCTCCATTCGTTCCAACAGCGGCGGCTTGCCACCCGCGCTCTCCAGAACATCCAGAGCCAACTGTCCGACGTTCGTAGCG
>CAIJTL010000592.1 GCA_903823545.1 uncultured Planctomycetaceae bacterium | reverse complement strand
TGTTAACGGCGAACAATCCGCACGGTACAGTAAAAAAAACCAAGAAGTTTCCTGGCCAAAAGCGATGACCGCCGTGACTAAAGACAAAATCTGCGAAGCCGCAATCCGGATCGCCAGCCGAGACGGGCTGCTGGCAATGACACTCGAGAACGTCGCTCGTGAAACAGGCATCACAAAAGGCGGTGTGATGTACCATTTCCCCAGCAAGGATGAACTCATCCGGGGGGTGTTAGAATACTTCAGTCAGCAGTGCGAAACGATGCTGATGCGGCGAGTCATCGATGACCCGGAGCCGCGAATGCGATGGGCCCGTTGCATGCTGGACTGCCTGTTTCCGCAGTCGCCAGCAGAATCAAAACCCAACGACGTTGACGCCGATGTGCTGGCTCGATTCTTCGTGGCCACTCTGGCTGGCGCTGTGACAAGTCCCGGCGCGATGCAACCTTTAAGAGACCTGGCGATTCGGATGAGGAACCGCTGTCTGAGTGATCCACGAGATGGGATGGAGCAACTGCTGGTGTGGCTGACGATCGATGGCTTATTGCTGTGGCAATTTATGGGCCTGATCGGCCCTGACGATCCGCTGATTCATAAAGTCGCGGAGAGCCTTCGGGTACGTATTGCCGCTCAAATGCAGTTGTCCTCCTCAGCAGACGAGATCGTAACAGAACGCATTGCTGTTCCGGAGGTGCAGCAATGAGCAATCCTTCTCCTCGAAAGACAACTCGCGGTCGACTTCGCCTCCTGATGACACTTCTGCTCGTCGGTGGCAGTGTCGGCGGTTGGTTTTATTATCAACATGTCCAGGCCCAAACCGTGGCGGCGAGGGCTGCCGTAGAATCACTGAAGCCTGCGAAGCGAGTTCAGGTGCATTCGCTGGGACGACTTGAACCGGCCGGTACGATTCTGCAATTGTCTCCCAGCTCCGGCAACGAAGGCGCGGTGATTGAACGACTGCTAGTGAAGGAAGGTGACGACGTGGATGCCGGTGCAACGCTGGCAATACTCGATAACCAAGCGCGACGCATGGCGGCTTTGGACGAGGCCCAGGCTCGGTTGGCCACCGCGGAAGCTCGCCTGCAACAAATCAAAGCCGGCGCGAAAGCAGGAGACATTGAAGCCCAGCAAGCGGCGGTCAACATGGCGGAATCCCAGTCGAAAGTGGCGGCTCGGGATTTGAACAGAGCCAAAGAGCTGCATGCCAAACAAGCGATCTCCATCGAGTTAGTTGATCAGCGGCAATGGGAGTTTGATCGACTACTGCTCGAACAGCGTCGAGCCGCGGGAACGCTGGAAAGTCTTAAAGAGATTCGAAACGTCGATGTGGCCGTGGCGGAGAAGGAGATCGCGGGAGCGAGGGCTTCTGTCGCGCGGGCCCAGGCGGACGCGGACGCATCGGTCGTTGTTGCTCCGGCGGCTGGTCGAATTTTGAAGATCCATACTCATCCCGGGGAGAAGCTGAACGACCGCGGAGTGCTCGAACTGGGAAATGTGCTGCGAATGCAGGCCGTGGCGGAAGTGTTCGAAGCGGATGTATCGCTGGTCCATTTGGGGATGGCGGCGAGGATCAATATTGATTCGTCAGGTCATCAGATCGACGGGAAGGTCGTTGAGATCGGGAACCTGGTTTCTCGCAAAGTTGTGCTGACCAATGATCCCGTCAGCGACACCGACGCGAGAGTT
>CAIJTL010000591.1 GCA_903823545.1 uncultured Planctomycetaceae bacterium | reverse complement strand
TCCGACGCCCTCGCTCACGCTTCGGGTTAGTGATCCAGTTTTGAAACAGCCTCTAGTCGTATTTCAATCACAATGTCTCACACCACTCTTTCACGCTTGCTGAGTCTGCTTTTCATTGCGGCAATCATGTTCGCGATGTTGGGGCGTGAGCGTGTTGACACAGCTCCGCCGAACAACGCTGTGGTGAAGGCAGACGCAATCGATTCAACGAAGAAGACTGAGACCGCACCGCGACTTGTCGGCAGTGCGTCGTGTGCTGCGGCAGCTTGTCACGGTGGATTGAGCGGTCATCCCACTATTGGAGCTGAGTTTCCGATATGGTCGGGACGCGATCCTCATTCGCGCGCGTATTCCGTGTTGTTGAATGACCTCTCGCAACAGATGGCGAAGCGGTTGGAACTCAAACAGCCGGCGCATGAGTCGGCCGTTTGTTTGAACTGTCACTCACCTGCGACGACTGTGACAGAGACCGTACCGAGGCGCGAACGGCTTCCGATTGATGGCGTCAGTTGCGAACAGTGTCATGGTCCAGCAGAACATTGGCTGACGGCACACGTCCGCAAGGATTGGCACGCGCGTTCGCTCGAAGAGAAGCTGCGATTGGGATACCGCGATCTCAGCGACGTTCTGACGCGAGCGAATTTGTGCGTCGATTGTCACGTCGGTGGGCCGGGTCGCGATGTGAATCACGATCTCATTGCCGCAGGGCATCCTCGACTCTTCTTTGAGTTGTCAGCCTTTCACGCCAACTGGCCGAAACATTGGCCGAACGAGTCCGATTCCAAACGGCACTCGATCGACGCGGGAAAAGAGAAATCGACGGCTTCATACTTTGAAGCAAAATTGTGGGCCATCGGCCAAGTGGTAACGGCTCAGCGATCGATGGAATTGTTGGCCGTCCGGGCAAAGGATGCTAATTCAAAGCCATCTGCGAGCTGGCCAGAATTAGCTGAGTGGAATTGCTTTGCTTGCCATCACGATTTGCAAGCAGCAAGTTGGCGACAGGCAAAGAGTCCGTTGGCGAATGTCAGTCGTGTCAAAGATGCGTTGGCGGGAAACGCTTGGCCGTATGCGTTGATTAAGCCGCTTGCGATTGAGACGAATCATGCGGAAGTCGTCGGTGAGAAGGCGTTGTGGCAACCGTTGCGTGGGTTGATCGCCAAGCCGGTTTCTCCGCCAGTGCCAATTCAGAAACACGCAACGACAATCGCGACGGAGTTGAGCGTTTGGGCTCAGCAATTGAATCAGCTAGAGGCTTCGGGCCAGCATTTTTCAGCAGCCGCGATCGACAAGCTGCGGCTGCGCCTAGTTGGCGATGATGGAGCAAAGTTGATCGCCCAAGACTGGGACTCGGCCACTCAATTGACTCTAGCGCTGACGTCGCTGCATCACGCCAGCATTGCCGTGCGGACGGCAAATACACCAGCAGATGAGCAACGGGACCGGGAAGTTCAAGCGGTGATCGACTCAATGAATGAGAGTTTGAATTTTCCGTTGGGCTTTCAAAGCCCACGTGATTTCGCAGACAAACCGATCGAACGCTTGCAAACCGATTTGATGCGGCTGCGAAAGCTGTGGACCTCACCGAAATGAAGACATGTTGGAGAATGCTCCCATGAATGTTGAGTCGAATTGTTTTGTGCCACACATGGCTCGCGCGCGCCACATCGGTGTGACCGCGATCTTGTTACTGATGCCGCTGACTTTGATCGCTCAAGACGCGACGGCAAAAACTCCGATCGTTCAGCGGACGTTTCTGGGGGCAGCGAATTGTGTGATGTGTCACAACAACGGTTTACCAAAGGCGGACGATGCGAATGCTGCTGCTTTAGAGGTTCTCGGTTTCACGGGACTGGCGAACGACAGTTGGGTGACGTTGGAAGAATTGAAAATCTGGGCCAATCAGGACAAGCACTCCCAAGCATTCACCTCACTGTTGAATGAACGCTCGCAACAAATGGGGAAGTTGTTGGGAGTCGCCGAAATTCATCGCGACAAGCGTTGCTTGGCCTGTCACACCGCGTACCCGTTAGCTGCGATGGGAAATGATCCGCACTTGATCACGCCGGAGTTGGCCAAGAATCTGCGAGTGACTCAAGGGATTAGCTGCGAAGGTTGTCATTCACCGGCTGGAGATTCTCGCGGCG
>CAIJTL010000590.1 GCA_903823545.1 uncultured Planctomycetaceae bacterium | reverse complement strand
TTTTCAATGTCCACCAAACCGCGACGCTCATCGCAAGAAGCGTGTAAATGAAGAGAGCCGACAGAATCTTTCCGATACGCCGACCTGCTTCGGCGTCATCAGCAGCGAATTCAAGAAGTTCGTCGCCGCTAAAAAGAGATGTTTCAACGCCGCGGTTAACGGCGATCTCTTTGTTGGTTTGGGTTTCATGGCCGAAAATTGAGATCCCCTGCATGGCGATCGACATGGTTCATTCCCCCCTAATGCGACTCGATCTGGCTTGTTTCACTCTGCTTTCGATCTCAGCCAGATTTGGCAAGACGTGGAATGCACATCGAATGCCAATATCGTTAGCGAGCCCGTAGTTCCAACTTTCAGGCTGAGATCGCGCTGATCGCCGCGATGTTTGTTTGAGCGGTCGTGATTGCGGTGTTCCACGCGTGCGGTTTGAGTGAACCCAGCCTGTGCGACCGGGCGGTTTCGCGCAGCATCATGACGCTCGAAATCAAGCGAGGCTTGTAGTCGATTGGATTGAGAACGAGACCTAGGGCTGCTCACTATGAAGTGGCTCCAAGAGTTGAGTATTGGACGTCGCTTGCAAAGAGAGAGAGTTGGTCGAGGTTGTTTCGACCGTCGCGTCTGGCGTCCAGGTGTTGTTGGGAGGCTCGCGGTGAAAACTTCGTGTGGCGTCCGGTCGAAAGCGAATCGTCGAGCGCGGCGACACAGAACTCGGTGTCGAGCGTGTTCGACAAACGCCAACTCAAGACGAAGCGGCCGTACCAATCCAGCACGGCCACGAGGTCCCTGAAGCCGTAACGCAACGGGGTTTCGGTTATTGATTACCGCCCTCGGCTTTCATCGTCCCTCATCGGTCGGCAGCTTTGGTTGGTTGTCACTGCACCACACTTGATTGGCTCGATCGACCGTCAGGCCGCGCAACAAGTACGGATCGACGCGATGGCCCACGCCCGGGAGAGAGGTCTTTATCTGCGGGGAAATTGCGGAAATATCCATGTTCCGCATCAGCCGTTGCACGCGTTTGCGATTCAGCGGCTGCTGCGGTGACGAGAGCTCTTCCGTCATCGAGCGGCTGCCAAAGAACGGCGATTGCAGTTACTGCTCGTCAATGTGACGCATCAGCTCCAGGTTCTCGACGCTCTCCGTGGCCAGCTCGTCGTAGTGGCCCCAGCAGCTCACACTGCCGAACGATGCTCAAGCTGCAGCTCTCGGGCTCGACACAGCGCCGCTTGTCACTCGCCGAACTGGGCAGCTTATTTTGACCCACTCCAACTCCATCTTCATCCGTCTGAATTCCCTCGTAGAGATCCGCCGCATCAAAGTCCTCTGTCTTCATCGCCGCGTTCCCGCGATCAAACACCGAAGATGCTTGATCCAATACCGGACGCTTCCATTCGTGAATCTGGGTTATATGAACGTTATATCGCTTCGCCAACTGACTCACTGTCTCGGGTTCCTTCAGAGCATCGAACGCCACTCGCGCGCCTTGAATCTCGAATCATGAACTTACCGAGGCTTGACCATGTTCTCTCCTTTTGGAATCTTCGATTCCAGAATCGGCCGTACTTTCTCTAATCCCACTGTCCAACTCTTGGGAGCCACTTCAGAGAGCCGTTTTTGCAGCAGTTCGTTCAATTGTCGAATTCTCAAACCGCGTCGTGCGCCTGTGTAGATGAAATTAGCTTGAGTCTTCTGGTACAAGTTACTGACTCGAAATATGGAGAGCTTGTTATGCACTCGGCTTCATTGGAATCTGCAGTCTCTCGCCGGTCACTTTTGCAGCGATCCGCTGTGGGGTTCGGTTCTCTGGCACTCGCGTCGATGTTGGCGAATGACAGGTCGGCCAGCGCCTCTGCGAGTGATCCGTTAGCTGCGAAGCCCCCGCATTTTCCGGCTCGTGCGAAGAGGATCATCTTCTTGTTGATGTCAGGTGGGCCTTCGCAGGTTGATACGTTCGATCCGAAGCCGCTGTTGACTCGCGATGATGGGAAGCCGTTGCCGTTTGCGAAGCCGCGAGTGCAATTCAATACGACGAGTAACTTGCTCAAGTCGCCGTGGCGGTTTCGGCAATACGGCGAGAGCGGCTTGCCGGTCAGCGACCTGTTCCCGCATTTGGCGCAACGAGTCGATGACCTCTGCATGATTCATTCGATTCACGGAACGAATCCCGCTCATGGCGGCGCGATGATGAAACTGCACACCGGGAGCGACAACTTCGTGCGTCCGAGTATTGGTTC
>CAIJTL010000589.1 GCA_903823545.1 uncultured Planctomycetaceae bacterium | reverse complement strand
TGACCTGGATTGAGTCCTTCCCGCTCCGTGGCCCAGAGTCTGGATATCTGTTTTTCCTAGATTTTGAGGGGCATTCGCATGACCCTCGAATCAAGCGGACGCTGGGTGAGATTGAACGAATTGCCGTTCGGCTCGAAGTTCTTGGATCGTATCCTCGTAGCGAACCGTTGAACTAAGCGTCGTTGGCGGTCATCATCCGCCCTTCGCCAAATTGTGTCAGCCTCGCTAGCCGCCTGTTGAAGCGGAATTGCGAAGTTTTGGTTCTAAAGTCTTTGTGGATCTTAAAGAGGTTGTTTTCATGCGACAAATTTTAGTCGCTGGTAATTGGAAGATGAATTTGTTGGGCACCGCAGGGACAGCCCTCACTGATGGGTTATCAGCGAAATATCCAACGTCTTCGGTTGAAATTTTGGTTTGTCCCCCAGCCCCCTATCTGGCTTCGGTTCATGCAAAAGTGAGTGGCTCTGCCGTTCGAGTTGGCGGACAGAACCTGTACTTCGCTCCGCAGGGCGCGTTCACCGGTGAAGTGTCCGGAGACATGCTTCGCGATGTCGGCTGCAGTTCGGTGCTGGTTGGTCATAGCGAGCGTCGCCAATGCTTTGGCGAAACCGACGAACTGCTGGCGAAGAAAGTGGCTGCCGCCTTGCAGCACGGTTTGCAAGTCGTGCTATGTGTCGGTGAATTGCTTGCGGAACGACAGTCTGACCAAACGGAAGCGGTACTCAAGAAGCAACTTACGGGGCTCTCGCAAGTTACTGCCGAGCAAATGGCCAACGTTGTGATCGCTTACGAACCAGTTTGGGCGATTGGTACTGGGGTCACAGCTTCTACGGAACAGGCACAACAAGCTCACGCGTTTCTTCGCGGTGAGCTAAAGACTCTTTACGGAGAGCAGGTTGCAGTTGCGACTCGCATCTTGTACGGAGGCAGTGTGAAAGCCGACAACGCACTTGAGTTGTTGTCTCAACCGGATGTTGATGGAGCTCTTGTTGGAGGTGCTAGCCTCAAAGCGGACTCCTTCATCGCGATCATTGAAGCAGGGATTCAGGCGATGAGCCGTCGGGCCTAAGCCCGTTTGCCATTCAGGGACAAATCGAATCGTCTGAGGAAATCTGATGGATGTTTTTCTGACTTTGGTGCTGATGTTCGTCAGCGTGTTGTTGATCCTGGTCATTCTTTTGCAACGTGGCCGCGGTGGCGGACTGGTCGGTGCGTTGAGCGGACTTGGTGGCCAAAGTGCTTTTGGCACAAAAGCAGGTGATACGTTCACTCGCATCACGATCGTTATCGCTGCGATTTGGGTCGTTCTCGCTGGAATTAGCGGGCAAGTTTATCGCTCCAACACCGACAAGGCCGGAAACTTCGAGAAGGCTGATTTGAAAACTGATATTCAAGCCACAGCAAAGGATGGCAAATCGTCGCCTTCAAGTAAGAAGGATGCCGTAGGCGATGAGCCGTCTGGAGCAAATGAGACTTTGAAATCAGACTCCGTGACTGATGACAAGCAGGGTCAAGAGAAAGAGCCGACGAGATCGAATGAGGAGTCTACGAAAAAGGACTCGCCGAAAGCTGACAAAGACGGGAAGGCAGAAACGCCATCAGAGACATCCAAGGAGTCAGAGAAAAAAGAGGCTGAAACAAAGTCAGGCGACGGTGCAAAAACGGAAGCGGATGGAACCGCCAAAGAGTCAAAGTAGTCGCGTTTGACTGTTTCTGCTCGGATGGCCATAAGGCAAACGTTCCCAAAACATATCAACGAATTGGCGGAGTTCACGAGAGTGGGTTCCGCCTTTTCCTACTTCGGTTCATTCCAATAAACGAATGAGATAGGTGTCTTGTGTTGTTGAGTATGACTGGCTTCGGTAGCTCGAAAGGGCAAAGCGAACGACTAAACGTCGTCGTTGAAATCCGCGCCGTCAACAATCGTTATCTGAAGATTAACTCGCGTTTTCCAGATGCGTATGCTTCCCTGGAAGGTGAGATTGAACGAGTTGTGCGAGAGAGAGTCGCCCGTGGTACGGTGACCGTTTCGTTTGATGTCAGCCGGATCGGAGTGGCCTCAGCGTCACAACTCAATCTGGAAGTCCTGAGTGGATACTGGCGGCAAATGAAGGACGTATCGCATCAGCTTTCCGTCGCACTGCCCCCAGATATGTCGAGCCTATTGACGCTTCCGGGAGTGATCACCGAACACAGTCGAACCGAACTTGATGCTGATGGAGATTGGCCTTTCTTGAAGGGCTTGCTCGAACAAGCATTGGCAAAGTTACATGAATTTCGCGAACGCGAAGGTCGTTCGATGGCGGAGGATCTCCGTCTGAATGGACGGTTGATTGCATCAAAACTGGATGAGATTGCTTGCGGTGCTCCTGAAGTTGTGCGCGTTTATCGCGATAAGTTGCTTGAGCGAATTCGCGAACTGCTCAAGGGGACCAGCGCGGTTGTGAGTGAACCAGATTTGATTCGCGAGGTGAGCTTGCATGCTGATCGATGCGACATCAACGAAGAGATCACTCGGTTGCGCTGCCATTTGGAGCAATTCGAAACATTTCTTGATGACAAGGTTTCGCAAGGCCGTAAGCTCGATTTCTTGACTCAGGAAATGTTTCGCGAGGTCAACACGATCGGCTCTAAGGCCAACAACGTGACGCTTGCTCGGTGTGTGGTTGAAATGAAAGCGGCTGGCGAACGGATTCGAGAAGTTTTGCAGAACGTGGAGTAGTGTCGGTGTCGGAATTGAGTTCGTCGTCTTCAGCAGTGATGAATACGGTACGCGGAGGAGAGTCTGCGAACGCCAATGGACTACGAGTGGTTGTATTGTCCGGTCCAAGTGGGACAGGCAAATCAACGCTCGTCAATCGATTGGCAGCGCAGTCACGCGTTAAGGTCATCAAGGCGATTTCGGCGACCACTCGTGCTCCTCGAAATCAGGAAATAGACGGACAAGACTACTATTTTCTGAATCGTGATGAATTTCTTCGGCGACGAGATTCCGGTGAGTTCTTGGAATGTTTTGAAGTTCACGGATCAGGCAACTGGTATGGTACCTTGAAGTCGGAACTACAACGCGCACGTGAGCAAGATGGCTGGGCGATGTTGGAGATCGATGTTCAAGGAGCGATGCACGTGGTCGCTCAATACCCAGAGACTGTTACAATTTTTATTCGCACACGATCTGAAGCTGATTTTGAACAGCGACTTCGCGAGCGAGGAACTGAATCTGAGGAAATCATTCAACGCCGTTTGCAAACTGCGCGGCGTGAATTGGAAATGGCGGATCGTTACCGTTATCAAGTCATCAATGATGACCTGGATCGGGCAACGTCCGAAATCGTTCAAATTCTGAAAGGCTTGGAGGACGAGTCACATGCTTGAAGTTTTCAAAGACGAAGCCATCGTGAATAAAGTCGGTGGGCGATTCAAACTCTCTTCGCTCATTCAAAAGCGATTGGTTGCGTTGAACCGCGGCGCTCGACCGCTTGTTGAACTGCTGACAAAGAATCCGATGGAGATCGTCGTCGCCGAAATTCTCGGTGACAAAATCTACTTGGATAACTCCGGGCACGTTGCGATCGCCGGTGATGGTGGCCCAACCGATGGTCGCAAGAAACGCGATGCGGGGTTGGATCTCGATAGCCTCACGTAATAAAGCGAAATCTCAAGGCTCAAATCCTTTGACATAGGGATTTGAGCCTTGGTGCATTTCCGCGAGGTGCCGTCATGACAGCGTCCCGTGAAATCGTGCTTGGTGTGACTGGTGGGATCGCGGCGTACAAAGTGGCCGACTTGTGTAGCAAGCTGGTCCAAGCTGGGTACTGCGTGACCGTCGTCATGACCGCTGCTGCTGAGCGTTTTATTGGCGCGACAACGTTTGAGGCACTCACTGGGCGGCCCGTGCATCGCGAGATGTTCGTCCCGCAAGAAGGCTTTCAGCAGGGTGAGCACATTGGGTTAGCTCGACGCGCGGAATTGCTTGTGATTGCACCGGCCTCGGCCGACTTCATCGGGAAACTCGCCAACGGCCTTGCCGACGATCTGCTTTCGACGCTGGCTTTAGCAACGACGGCCCCGATCTTGATTGCCCCCGCCATGAATTGCGAGATGTGGGCGAAGTCGGCAGTCCAACGAAATGTGACGCAGCTTCGGG
>CAIJTL010000588.1 GCA_903823545.1 uncultured Planctomycetaceae bacterium | reverse complement strand
CTTTATCAACGCGATACCAGTGCGAACTGCTGAGCTGAGACGCCAAAAATCGCGTCATTCGTGGCTCAGACGTTATTCGAAACAACCCATAAACCGTTTCCAAGATTCCGCCGATCGTCGTTGCCGCACGTGCCGAAATCGCCTTCTGAATCGGAGGCAACCCGGCTCGACCAAGGAGCGTGTTGATCCAATCCCACAAGTTGACCGGCTCCGGTTCATTGATGAAATACGCTTTCCCGGCGACCGGAGATGAAAGATTCAATGCGTCAGCCGCTTGGAGATGCGCCCTTGCCGCGTTCTCGACATAGACCATCGAAATCAAATTTCGACCGTCACCCACTCTTCGAAGCTGTCCTCGTTGAGCCCGCTCGATCAATCGCGGAATCAACTGTGTGTCGCGCGGCCCCCAAATTAAATGCGGACGCAGCGCGCACGTCGCAAGCCCATCTTGGCCATTCGCAGCAAGCACTGCTTGCTCGGCGAGGGCCTTGCTGTGCGGATAATGGCACAAAAACTTGGTGGAATACGGCAAAGATTCATCGGCACCACAATGATCGTGACCGTCGTAAACAACGCTCGGCGAACTCGTAAAGACCAAGCGACCGACTCGATGTCGTTGACACGCGGCAATGACGTTCTGGGTTCCGATCGTGTTCACGCCATGAAACAACCTCCACGGCCCCCAGATTCCAGGCAATGCTGCCGCATGAAAGACCACATCCATGCCATCGCAAGCAGTCGCGACAGCCGCTGCGTCCTGGAGATCGCCGGTTTGAGACTCGGCTCCCAACGCATCAAGTTCTAGGTAACGTTGACGACTGAAGACACGGACCTGATCACCGCGAGCCAACAATTGCTCGACGATGTATCGTCCTAAAAACCCTCCGCCACCAGTCACCAAAGCTCGCATGAAAACCTCAAACACAGAGTAGGCGGCTTGCCTGCTCACTTCGTCGAAATAAGACACATGGGCGAATGAAATCACGGGCGAATTGCCTGAGTGACAACGACCTCAAGCGGTTCTCGCCGAGCGAGACATGCTCCTACAACCCACAAAGTTCGGCCAATCTCCCCGACCGGCAATCTTGGCCTGCATTTGTACTCGCTCGCTTGCCGATCTCACGAAGTGTGAGCTTGTAAGCCAAGCGAGCGTGCATTTCAAAAGCCAGCACTCTGTCGAGCCGAATGACACAAATCTGCTCAACAGTTTCCGCCGGCAACTGCATCCGCCAAAGGGAGGCATGATGCCGATTCGAGCCTGCTGGAATTCCGTAGTTGCGTTCTGCCAAAAGTGGCGACCGGCGAAGCGTCGCCGACAAAAATTCGGCTTCTTCGCCGAATCGTTCGAGCCACGTCGTTTGCTTTCTGCCTTCTTCGTGAACAGCTTCGGCGATTCTCATGATGCAAATCCCGGCGACGGGATCGCGGCGGACGCTAATGGCGAGACCACATTGCGAGCGGCGATCGAAGAGTCCAATGCTCTGGACGGAGCCGATTCGATCACTCTCCCCGCGGGGATCATCAATGTCATCGGCAGCGGTTTCACCGTAACCGGCCCGCTGACAATTCATGGAGCGAACAATGGCCCGAGCGTGATCGATGGCTCGTCGGTCGATCAAGTTTTCAATGTGACGGGCGATGGTCGTTTGAGCCTGTCGAACGTTCGCGTGAACTCCGCGAGCGAACTGGCGGCGGCTTTTCGGTCGAATCTGATCACCACAAATCCGCGGCAAGCCGATCTCGTGATTGCATTTTCTAGCTCGCCCAACATGCCGTTCCCGGTTGAGACAAAGTCGCCCGACGTGACCACTCCTTGGACTGATCTCGCGTTCGACAAACTTCTTGACAACCTGGAGAATCAACCGGCCATCAAGATGACCAATGCGATTCAGGACATCGAGAAGCCAGCTCGTCCCGACGGCATTCTGATTCCGACACCCGATGCCTCGATTGACGACATCGTCAACGCGCTCTTTGAGCGAGAGGCATCTGACCTCGTGATTCCGATTGGTGCCGAACAACCGCTTGGCTCAAAAAAGCCATCAACGCCGATGGTCGAAGACCGTTCCTCAAAACCAGTCCCGATGCCGATGTCGGACGCCGACCGCCCAGCATCTCCACCTGCTGATGAGCCACCCGCGAGTTCCGAGCCTTCCTCTTCGTTCGATGGAATGATGAGCGACGCGAGCGATGACAACGAACGCTCACTCGCCAACCCGGTTCTAGATGACGCCGTTCAAGCGGTTCTCAGCGGCTGGGCTCAAGACTCTGGCTGGCAAGCTCCCGAATTCTGGACGAACAGCTCCCGAAACCAATTCGCCCCACGTGCTGAAGCTGGAAACAAGCTCGCCACAATGGCTGTTGTTGCCCTCAGTGGCATCACAGGACAAGCCTGGACCACCGGGCCCCGCTGGATTCGCGAGTCAATCAACTCCTCCGCTTGGCAACGCCGCCTTGCAAAGCTTCGTCGCAGAGCGAAATAGCTTCGCGTCACTCATGACGCTGGACCATGTCGGTTCCCATCGCCTCCGATTGCTGCTGTATCGTCGAGGTTGCCAAGTTGGTTCCTATCCTCGGGAAGGGACCCACCGACTCTCAAAACGCTGACCTGAATGCCAACTCGGAGTGTCCGAGGTCTGGCCAATCGGGGGCCGTTGCCTAAACTGCGCCACCGAACGGGAGTGTCTCCCGAAGTTGTGGCTGTGGTCTTTGCCGTGTTCTCGTTCGAAAACGGCTTGATCTGTGTCAGCCTCAAAAGACTGACCAACTTGATGCCAGGAGAAGTCCATGTTGACGAGTGCCTCATCGTCTCTGCTGACAAGAATGTATCGAGTCCTTGCCATCGCGGCGGCATTGACCGCGACGGGTTCGCTGATCGCTGCGGAACCGATCGTTCCGCCGGATGCCAAATTGGAGATGCTCTTTGAATCGCGCGTGCTGACCGAAGGTGTCTCCGTCGCGATGGATGGAATGGTCTACTTCAGTGAAATCACTTTCTCGCACGTAGCACGCGATGAGAAAGGGGCAATCGAAGCGGGGCACATTTGGAAGTTTGATCCTGCCACGAAACAGACGACGATCTTTCGTTCGCCGAGCGGCATGTCGAACGGGATCAAGTTTGACGCGGCAGGAAACATGATCGTCGCCGAAGGGGCGGACTACGGTGGTCGCCGGGTGACTCGCACCGATATGAAGTCCGGAAAGACACACATCATCGCGGGGCTGTTCGAGGGGCGACCGTTCAACTCTCCGAACGACATCACGATCGACGAGAAGGGCCGAATCTACTTCAGCGATCCGCGCTACCTCGGCCATGAGCCGATCGATCAATCGGTCGTCGGTGTTTATCGCATTGACACGGACGGTTCGATTCATCGCATCATTACTGACGCGGGCAAAGCGAACGGAGTCTGTGTTTCGCCCGATCAAAAGTCGTTGTATGTCGTGAGCAACGACAATGGCGGGACGGCGATTGACCGACTGAGCAAAACGGGCGAGTCCGACAATCCGGCCAGTGTCTCTACGCCGCTCCGAAAAGGTTTGATGGCGCTGATGGCGTATGACCTCGCGCCAGATGGCACAGCAAAGTTCCGCAAGACACTCGTCGATTACGCGCCATTTGATGGGCCGGATGGACTCGTCTGCGACAAGGACGGCAATCTTTACGTCGCTGTCAGAGCGGAAAATCGTCCGGGAATTTGCGTTTATTCTCCGGAAGGAAAAGAGCTGGCCTACATCAAGACCGAGATCCCAACGAATGTCGGCTTCGCACGCGGCAAAGATGCGAACTTGCTTTACATCACCGCGGGCAAGAGCCTGTATCGCATTCGCCTCAACCGCGAAGGTTATCACTTGCCGAAGCT
>CAIJTL010000587.1 GCA_903823545.1 uncultured Planctomycetaceae bacterium | reverse complement strand
TTTGAATGAGGGGCCAAGCATCGTTGTGTCGAGTTCCGTGCTCGCCGACAACACGGCATCGCGCCAGGCTTCGGCTTCCAGTCGGCGGCGATTCATCTTCCACAGCAGGCGGTTGTCTGGATCGCGATCGTGATAGTCAGTCGGCGAACGGCTGGCTTGTCGCCATGTGGCAGAGAACACGATCTCGCGATGCAGCCACTTCAGCGACCAGCCCGATGCGATGAACCGCGCGGTCAGGTCGTCGAGCAAGTCGGGGTGCGATGGAGCGTCTCCTAGGCGACCAAAGTTGCTGGGAGTCGTCACGAGCGGCCGATCGAAGTGCCAGCCCCAGACACGATTCACGATGACGCGCGCGGCGAGCGATGCGGAGTCGCGGACGATCGCGTCAGCCAGTTCGCGCCGCCCGCTGCCATGTTGAAACGGTTTTGAATTGCGAGGCGAAAGGACTTCGAGGAATCGACGCGAGACGATCGAGCCGGGATTCGCCGGGTTACCGCGTACGAAGATCGGCAGATCACGCGGACGGCTTTGTTGATAATCGAGCAACGTCCAAGCAGGATCGTCTCCATTGATCCACAAACCAGCGTCGCGCACGCCGGTCGCGATCGGGCCGTCGAAAAGCTTTAGCTGGGTCTCCTTCAACGCTTTCAACGCGGCTTCCCAGCGAGCGACCTCGGCATCGAACGGAGCGAGATCGGTTCCTTCGGGCTTCGGTGTCTTGCGGTTTTTTTTGGCGTAGTCGAAACGCAATTCGACATCGATGATCTGCCGTTGCACTTCGGTCAATGCGGCGGCTTCTTCAGGGCTCGTTTCCACGAGCGGCCATTCGACCAACTGCGTACTGGCCATGACTCCGGCAAGCGCGTAGTAGTCGTCGGTCTTGATTGGATCGAACTTGTGGTCGTGGCAACGAGCACACGCGACGGTCAGTCCCAGAAAGCTGCGCGTCACCGTGTCGAGCCGCTCGTCCCACTCGTCGGCGACGATCACCGAGATCACATCCGCTGCGAGCTTCGGCTCTTTGTGATAGACCGGCGACAGACCCAGGAAGCCCAACGCGGCCAATTCCGACCGAGGGACATCCAGCAGATCGGCTGCAAGCTGCCGACGAACAAACTCGTCATACGGCAAGTCGATGTTCAACGCCTGAATGACCCAATCGCGATAGCGATACGGAAAGCGTGGCGGCTTGCAGGTCGCCTCGGATGTCGGCTGGTCCTCGGCATAGCGAGCCACGTCAAGCCAGTGTCGTCCCCACCGCTCACCGTAATGCGGCGATGCGAGATAACGCTCGACGAGCCGTTCGTATGCATCAGGCGTTTCGTCGGCAACGAACGCTACCACCTCCTCAAACGTCGGCGGCAGACCGAGCAGGTCGAACGACAGCCGCCGAATCAACGTCCGACGATCCGCCTCCGGCGCGGGCTGCATCTGTTCTCGATCCAGCCGCTCGCGAACGAACGAGTCGATCTTTCGCAGCGGCCAACTTGGATCGGAGACTTTAGGAGTCGGAATCACTCGAGCTGGTTGAAATGACCAGAACTCGCGTCCCTGTTCGATATCCACAGGACGAGGTTTGTCAGGCGTTGTTGTAGGACTGCTGTCTGCCGGAAACGATGCCCCGCGAGCGATCCACTCGCGAAAATCCGCAATGACTCGATCGGGGAGCTTTCCATCAGGCGGCATCTCTGACACGACGCCAGACCACGCGATCGCCTTCACTAAGAGGCTCTCGTCGGGCTTCCCCGTGACGATCGCAGCTCCTGATTCGCCTCCATCCAACAGAGCTGCACGACGGTCGAGGCGGAGGCCACCTTTCGGCTTTGGGCTAATTGCCGAGTGGCACTTGAAGCACCGTTCGACCAGGACGGGGCGGATTTTCTTCTCAAAGAATTCCACATCGTCATCAGCTCGCGCCGTCACGCCAACGAGGAAGACGGTGCACGCGGTGATGATGATCAACAGAGCTTTAAGCTGACGCGGCCAATGAAGCATTGAGGACATCGCAGTCACTTTCGCTCACAGGCCGATCGCCGATCCATCACGCATCTGCTTCGACCACTATCCGGACCAATTCGGCGAGCGAATCGGCCTGCATTTTCTCCAGCACTTTGTGACGCCGAGTTTCGACTGTTCGCAAGCTGATCAGCAATTCGTTCGCGACCACTTTGTTGAGCTTGCCAGCCACCATGCGTTGCATCACTTCGTATTCTTCCGGAGTGAGTGTTGCCAGACGCCGCTTGAGTTCTGTCTTGCGAGTTCTGATTTCACGATCAGAAATATCTTTTTCAAGTGCTTTATGAATCGCGGTGATGAGCTGATCGTGGCGACAAGGCTTTTCGAGCAGCGTGACTGCTCCCGCTTCCATAGCACGCACGGCGACAGGGACATCGGCGTAAGCAGAAATCAAAATCACCGGTAGTGGCGAATTGCTCTTTTGAAGCTGCTCCAGCAAATCCAGTCCGCTCATGCCGATCATGCGGAGGTCCGTCACTAAACAGCTCGCCTTATCGGGGCGGGAGTTTTGCAAGAACGCTTCCGCAGATGAAAACGATTGCACTCGCAGTCCGGCGGATGTCACGAGAGCGCTGACGGAATCTCGTGCTGCCGGATCATCATCGACAACGTAAACGGTCGCTTCAGAGATCATTTCTGCTCATTGATTTATTGGTCAAAGTTGAAGACTCAAACTGACCGGAGGACTGTATCAGTCCTTAAGGGGCGTTGTCATCTCAAGAGAACAATTCGTGAATTGGTTTTCCTTCACTGATCCGATAGGGCCGATTTTCCGAGTCGTGAATCTCCAGATCAGGCGACAATCCGAGCGAATGAAACATCGTTGCGTGAAGATCTTCGACCGAAACCGGCTTCGTCTTAGGGTAGGCTGCGTGTTCGTCACTGGAACCGTAAACCTGTCCGCCTCGTATTCCTCCGCCAGCCAGCACAGCCGATTGGCACGCTCCCCAATGATCACGCCCTTTATTGGGATTGATCTTCGGCGTGCGACCGAACTCGCC
>CAIJTL010000586.1 GCA_903823545.1 uncultured Planctomycetaceae bacterium | reverse complement strand
CCTCCCTTCAGGCCGCCGCCGGCGAGCCAGCAACTGAAACCGTAGGGGTGATGGTCGCGTCCTTTCGTGCCTTCTTCGCCGGGAGTGCGGCCGAATTCGGTCGCCCAAACGACGATGGTTTCGTCGAGCAGGCCGCGCTGCTTGAGGTCGCTTAGCAGACCGCCGATCGGTTGATCGACCATCGGGCTGAGCTTGCCGTGGTTGTCCTTCAAGTTGGAGTGCGCGTCCCACGATCCGCCACCTCCGCCGCCGTGATAAAGCTGCACGAAGCGGACGCCTCGCTCGACCAACCGCCGCGCGAGCAGACAGGTTTCGCCGAACGGTTTCGAGACCGGGTTGTTCAAGCCGTAGAGGTCGGCGGTTGTCGCAGTCTCGTTGCTGATCATGCAGACTTCGGGGACCGAAGTCTGCATGCGGTAGGCGAGTTCATACGACTTCATCCGTGCTCGGACGGCCGCGTCTTCGGGATACTTCGTGGCTGTTAAACCGTTGAGTTCGCGGAGCAACTCGAACTCGGCGGCTTGTTCTTCTTGAAAAACTTCCGGGCCAGGCGAGGCGTAGGGCAAGGGGAGGTTCGCGTCGAATTTCAGATGCACGGCGTTGTGCTCCGGGCCGAGATACGCCCCGTTCTGTGCACCCTTGCCGCCGCAGCAAACTCCGGGAGGATCGCCGATCGCGACAAAGCTCGGCAGGTCATCGTTGAGCGAACCCAAGCCGTAATGCGCCCACGAGCCGACGCTCGGATGATAGCCGTCGAAGATGTGATGGCCGGTGTGCATCTCGTACTGCGCGGCGTGATCGTTGTCGGTACACCAACAGGAGCGGACGACGGCGATGTCGTCGATCATCGAACCAACATGCGGCCACCAATCGCTGACCTCAATGCCGCTCTCGCCATGTTTCCGAGAGCCGATCTGCATCGGATAAATCTTGGCCATCAGCTTGCGCGGTCCACCAGCGAAGTCTCGCACGTTCTTCCGATAGAACGGTGACTTCAGCACCGCATCGGCTGCTGGGGATTCTTCGATCGTCAGTCCCGCATACTTGTTGAGGGCGGGCTTCGGATCGAACGATTCCATATGGCTGACACCGCCACCCATGAAGAGCCAGATGACGCTTTTGGCTTTCGGGCGATGCTGTGCGCGACCATCAACGACTTCACGAGTTGTGCCATCGTTGGCGCGGACGACACCGTCGCGATGCAACATGGCTCCCATCGCGAGACCGGTGAATCCAAGTCCGTAATCAGCGAGGAAGCTGCGGCGAGTTCTGCCGCAAGGAAACGGTTGCGAGTTTTGTGACATGGGTAAGCTCCTGTCGAATCGCAGTGAGTGTGCCGGAGGTGCGTCAGGTTAGCCCGTTATCGTCATGGCACAAGCCGGATTGGCAATCCCTTTTCTTCGACCGCCGGAGTCACAAAAAGAAATCGTCAGCACCGATGAGGCAGGACGCTCGCTTTGGACTTTCCTGAGCATACGCGACCTTCCGGGGCGATTTGCAATCGTTGCCCAGGACGCAGGCGACTTCACAGACACAATGCCTGCCGATTTGCGAAGCCGACTCCAGGTCTTTGAAACAGAGGACGAAGCATTCGAGTGGCTCGACCCGAACCCAGGAGATGCCGAAGAAACGCTCATGGAACTTTCGGCGACCTAACCAGTCCGATCATTTGAGAATGTGAGCACGACGCGGCAGCGAGTGGTTCTCGCTGCGATTGTTACAGCCGCGATCAATTGCTGGCGCGTCGTGCTATTCCGGGGTAACGAGTGATCGAGCTTCAGCGATGAGACGCTTGGACTCGGCCACCGATTTGGCAAAGTCATTCTCCGGATCAACAACCAATTTGAGCGTGTTACGAGCGGTTTCGATTTCGTCGAGACGCCAGAAGGTCATCGCCAACATCGAGTAGAAAAGAGACATTCGATGGGGCGACTTCTGCTGTAAGCCGAGCGACGCATCAAGTTCGCTTCGAGCGGCTTTGACGTCCTTCGGTAGTGCCTTGAGGGCCTGCGTGAGATGGTCTAACGAGCCACGTTTTGCCGCATCTTGCTCCAACTGAATCGCCTTCAGGAGTTGATCTCGGGCACCTTCAAAATCGCCTGCGTAGTACAACACGGTTCCTAATGTATGCAGATAGAACGAGTTTTCCGGAACAAGTTCGACCGCTCGACGAGCGAGCTTTTCTGCCTTCTTGAAATCGCGCAACGACGAGTCGGCGACGACAGTCAATTTCCATGCGGCGTTGTTTGAGAGTAGTGCTTCAGAGCTGGGACTCAAAGATGGCGACAACGACAACAGTCGCACCGCCGCCTGTAGTCCCGACTTGGCAACTGGCGATGCTTGCGACATCTGTCCTGACTCCCACAGGAGATCAGCCCATTGGTACTGCCAATCGGCAACCTTATCGACAATGTATCGGTCTGTCGGAAATTTCTGGAATGCGATGAGTAAGCGGTTTGACAGCTTTTCCCACAGCGGTTTGCCGATGTCGGGCTTGTTGGCCTGCAAGCAAACGACCACTTGATCGGTCATCGCCCCGATGACGATGCGCTGGTATTCGTAGATGTCCGGGTATTCGTCGACCAACGACTGCGTCAACAACACTGCGAATCCGTGCTGTTGGATGCTGGCGTCGTACTTCTTGGCTTGGCGGTCGAGTTCACCTTGTGTCGAATAGAGCCGTGCTAGGAATGTGCGCTGTCCGATGTCTTTCGGAAATTTCTGATAGAGCGACTTACGTAACTCGAATGCCTCTCGAAATGCCACATCGGCTGGCTCGGTTCGACCTAACCGTCGTAGCAATGACGAGTAGTCATGAAGAGCGATCGCCAGTTCGCTCAGTGCATAAAGATGGTCCGGCAGTTTACTGAGCACACCTCGCAGAATTGAGATGCCTTCTTCAAATCGTGCGATCGCATCCTGCGATCTCCCCAAACCGATGAGGATGACGCATTCGTTGGTCAGAGCATTCGCTTTACCACTCAAGTGATCGGGATGTCCGGGGTACTTTTCCAACACGGCATCAATGGCGATCGCATATCGTCGCCAAGTTTCTAAGGACTCCTTGAGGCGATCGGTGTCCTTGTAAAGAATCGCGAGGTTCCAATAGAGGGAGGACGCTCGGTAATGCATCTCTGCATCGCTGGGGCTGGCTTGGATTTCGGACTCCACCAAGTCGGCGGCCTGCTTGAACAGTTTCTCGGCTTGTTCGTTCTCGCGGAGGCTACTGCGAATTTGCCCCGCATTAATCATTGCCAAAAGGCGTTGTCGGCGCAGGGCGGGATGCTCTCCTTGTTCTTTGGACAACTCGTCATACAGTCGCAGGGTTTCGTCGAGCAGTCGTTTGCTGGTGTTTTGCTGACCTGGTTGAAGTCGAAGTGAGGTTCCGAGATCGGCCAACGATTTGATCGTTTTCATGGTCCGATCGAAGCTCGCCTCGGCTTGTGTTTGAGCTTGGATCGCTCGTGCTCGTTCGGCTTCCGCAGTTTGGCGTTGTTGTTCGGCTTTCTTTTGAGACTCTTCTGCGAGCGATTTTTGTTTTTCGGCATTGAGCCGTTCTTCTCGTGCGATCTGTGCCTGCTGTTCTGCCTTATGACGTTCCTCATCTGCGAGCAGCCGTTGTTTGCGAGCGTCATCGCGTTCGCGATTGGCCATAATGTTGAGCTGCTCTGCTCGCTGTTTGTCGTGAAGTGCCGCGAGTTCGCTCAGGTTAGCACGATGTGCTTCTCGTAAGATGCCAACGGCACCGATGATTGTCAGCAAAATTGCGAGCGAGGCGAGTGACGCAATGGCTGGATAACGGCGGATCAACTTCCAGGTTCGCTCCAACGAACCTGCTGGACGAGCGGAGATTGTGTCCCCTTCTTGGACTCGCCGCAGATCATCCGCAAGTGCAGCGGCCGTTGCGTAACGGCGTTCGGGTGACTTCTCCAAACACTTCAAGCAGATCGTTTCGAGATCGCGCGGAACCCGTGGCTGTAGCTGTCGTGGAGGGACCGCTTCAGTCGTGCGGACTTGTTCGAGCGTGTCGAACAACGACGCCCCACGGAATGGCGGGCGTCCTATCAGTAGTTCGTAAAAAATTGCGCCCAATGAATAGATGTCTTGAGCGGGGCTGACATCATCGCAGGCTCCGGCAGCCTGTTCTGGAGCCATGTAGCTCGGAGTCCCGATGACCTGGCCGGTTGCGGTGAGATCGCTACTACTACCGAGTACCCGTGCGAGCCCGAAATCGCTGATTTTTGTCTGAATAAAAAAGCTTGGCGTGGGATTACTTCCGCTGTCGTTGTGAGACTCTCCAATCGGAATTGTGGCGCTCGATTGCAGACTTGGTGGGCGTTCCGTGAGGAGCACGTTGGCCGGTTTGAGATCGCGATGAACGACACCTCTTTCGTGAGCGTATTGAGTCGTACGTGCAAGCTGTTCAATGACCCGCGCGGCCTCGAGAGGCGGCAGTGGGCGACCATTCAGCCATTCGTGCAACGTTCCTCCCGCCACGTATTCGAGCGACAGATAAGGCAGACCCCGATGCTCCCCCACCTCGTGGATCTGCACGATGCCCGGATGTTGAAGCTGAGCGACAGCTCGTGCTTCCTGTTGGACACGTGCGAGGACTTCTTTGCTAGCAACGCCACCCGCTAACAGCATCTTCAAAGCGACGATGCGATTCAAAATTTGTTGTTTCGCTCGATAGACGACAGCCATGCCACCGCGACCGATTTCTTCGAGTAGATCGTAACCGGGCGGTGGTTCGACGGGCCGTGAGTCGCGCGACTTCCGCGGCCATTGAACTCGCCGCTGATCATTGTTGTCGCCAATCTCTGTCGAAGAGGGTGCATCATTTCGATCGAATTCATCGCGCATGACCGTAGCCGCATCATCAGCAAATGCGGAATCGAGCTGATCATCCCAGCCATCGTCTTCGATGGCACCATGGACCGCGAAAAGCCGTTCAAGTCGGTCGACGTGTTGCGGAAATCTCGCCGTGAAATCTTCGAGCTTCGGCTTTTCGCCGAACTCTTCGCGAATCAAAACCTCGTGGTAAACGAGGTCGAGCAGTTGCTCTTCGTTCTTGGCGACTTGCTCGTAGGCAGTGCCGAGTTGTTCGACACCAACTCGCTGACCGCTCTTCCAACGCGTGCGTAGCTCCCCCGCCAGCATCTCGATCTGGTCGCTAAGTGACGCCGACAAACTGTCGATGTTCTCGCGAATGGTGATCGGCTCGGCGGGCGAATTATTGTCGTTTGTGGGTGAGCTCATGTCGGCCTTTGATGTCCGCTCTTAATAACCCGAAGCGTCAGCGAGGGCGATCGCTCCGAACAGACCATGAGTGAAGGATCTTGAAACGTCCGCCCTCACTGACGCTTTGGATTACTAAGAATCACACATGCGATTGTTCCAGTCCCAGTTCTTCGGCGACGCGGTCCAAGGCTCGCGTCAGTCTCATGCGGACGGCGTTGGCTTGATCTCCGGTCTGAGCGGCGATCGCATTCCAATCGAGTCCTTCGGCCCGCTGCTCCATCAGTTTCAGCTCTTCTGCGGAGAGTCGGCTGCGGACCTGCTCAAGTAGCTCTCGACTGACGAGAACCGACGCTGGACCAGGTTGCGGCGACGCGAACTGCATCTGCTCACCGTTGTCTTGTTCGATCGAGACATCGCGACGACCGTCACGGCGATCGGCCTGAGAGCGCCGCGCCCAGTCGATCACACGATTGCGAGCCATCGTGACAAGCAGCTTCAGCAACTCTTCGGGAGTCTGAATGTCGTACTGTCCGGCCGCAGTTCGCACGAAGAAACCCGCCAGGACTGACTGGCAGATGTCGATCGAATCGACCAACCGTCGCAGACGAGCATCCGTCAGCCGCACACGAATCGCTCGCCGGAGTTCTGGTTCGTAGGTCCGCACCAACTCCTCGGCGGCCGCGGCATCACCACTGCGAACTTTACCCAGCAATTCACCCACCGATGTCGCACTCATCCGCGCACTCCTCGTGCCACTTGATCGTCCTGACCACTTCGCGGTTCAGAAACCACGCCACACGCCTGCTCTGTGTGCTCTCTGAGCAGAGCAGAGCAGAGTCTAGCGACGATGTGAGAGAAATCATCAGACGGTCGTGACTCTGGATCAGGGAAAGCCAGTTTTGAAGTTGGCGGAACTTGAATCGCGATGAGTGAGTATTGAAGTTGGATACTTGCGCTTCGCAGGTCGCTGAACTCGG
>CAIJTL010000585.1 GCA_903823545.1 uncultured Planctomycetaceae bacterium | reverse complement strand
CTTCAAGTCGATGTCAGCCCATTCCAAGCCAAACAATTCGCCCTGCCTGCATCCTGTCATCAACGCCAGGACATAGAGTGCGTAAAGTCGATCAGCTTCAGCCGCTTCAAGAAAGCTCTTTGCTTGTTCCGCATTCAGCGGCGTGATCTCATGTTTGGCAACAGTCGGTCGATCAACAGCTTCCGCGACGTTGCGAATGACCAACCCCCAGCGAACGGCAACAAAAAGTGCTCGGTGAAGAACGGCATAGGCCATTTGCACGAGTCGCGGCGACTTATTTGCGCGAGTCATCTCGGCAATGAGGTTCTGGATGTGAGCGGTTCCGAGTTTCCCCAACTTCACAGTGCCAATTTTTGGCGTGATATGGATTCTTGCAATTTGCCGATAGCTGGCCAGTGAAGAGGCACGCACCGTAAGCGTGACTGAGTCGTCGAGCCATCGGTCGAGAAAGTCGCCAACTGTCAAACGTCCCGTGTCAATCAGCGTACCGTCGATCTTCTGCGCGGCCAGCTTCGTGAGTTTGTCGGCCACTTCTTTTTTAGTCGCACCATAGACGGACTTTCGCAATCGCTTGCCAGTTGCATCCGTCCCGATGTTGATTCGAGCTTCCCAAAGTCCGTCAGGTCGCTTGGCGATACTTC
Source organism: uncultured Planctomycetaceae bacterium (assembly GCA_903823545.1). Lineage (GTDB taxonomy): Bacteria > Planctomycetota > Planctomycetia > Planctomycetales > Planctomycetaceae > SXKJ01. Next base: position 2,334 of record CAIJTL010000585.1, on the reverse strand, counting down.
CTTCACCTTTTCCACGTCGGCCCATGATTGCACCGTCTTTCATGCCTCAGAGCATGAGGCAAAAAGTGAGCCCGCCCCTTCACGACTGACCCTAGGCGGAGTTAGTGCCGCCTGTAGTCCTCGCGGATTCCTACACAGTTGCAAAGGGGCGGACTCTCGTTCCTAACTTGGGTTCAGGACTAACTTGCACGCTTGCCAGATTGAAGACACTGGCGGGCTTTTAGGGAGCGGCATCTTCCATGTTCGTCAGCGTCCGGTCAACGTGGCAAAACTGACCGCACAAAATCACTCAGGATCGACGCTCGGCCATCGGTCTGACTCAGAACACGTCCCGCCAATCGCGATGGCAGAGCGAGGCGGCATCAAACGAAAAACCCCGCCCCGAACCCGCCGATGGACCTACAGCGAGAAGGAGACGGGGCAACCAGTCCGCGAGGGAATCGACTCGCGGGGCTGGTTGTTGGATCGTGTCACGCCAGCGACTTCCGCGCTTGCTCGAATGTTCGCGCGAGTTTCTGTTCCGGCGAGTTGTCGCTCGAATCGCCGTGGATGATCTCGTGGAGTCGAGCGGTAGCCGCTGCGTTGCGTGTTGCTTCAAGGTCTTCGGCGAGTTCGTCATGGTCGATGCCAAGCGCATTCATCGCCTTTTCGAGATGCTCGGCTTCCACGACTTCGCCGTCCACGATCTCACAGACAAACTTTTCATAGAGCCAGCGCACGTCATCGCGCGTTAATTCGGGCACGTCGGATTGGCAGACTTCGTCATTCATCATCACAGGCTCCTTTTGAAGAGTTCCATATAGTGGAAAGCAAGCATCGCTTTCGCGTCATCCGGTTCTTGCTGGCACCAGTCCGCGAGGTCGTTTCGCCATCGCCAAACGAACGCGGCTGGCGGTTGATGGTGTCGCAGCGTTGAAAGCGGTGCGTCATCGAACCGCTCAAATTCACCCGTCAGGGCGCAGAAGTATTCGTCACCGCTTGAGCGCAGTCCGTAGTGATTCAAGGCGATGACTTGATCCAATTCGATGGCAATGCCAGCGAGTTTTGCGCGGTGGCTGAGATGGGCGGCAACGCGGATGAAGTGGGCATCGTGACCTGCCCACGGCAACCCGTTCTGCGGCAGCGTTGGCGCGGCATTCAACCTGCTGATTGCGAAAGACGCACGAAGTTCGATCAGCGCGACTTCGGCGGCAGTTCGTTCGGTCAGATCGAATCCGGTGTTGAGCGCGTGGGCTAACTCGTGCAACGCGATGGCGATGACATTGGACTCGGCATCGTCAGACGGTGAGGCGTCGCGGATGTCGAGGTCGTTCACGACAACCAACGGACCACGTCCACGCCATCTGCCGCATGATTCGAGCCACAATCGAAACACGAGGTCATTTTTCGGGTGATAGTTTCCCCACGAATCGAGCAACAGCCGATCGGCTGGGGGATTTTCGCTTTGGAGCACGACGTACAACGGCGCGTCGGCGAGGTCGATCGGCGCGAGCGAACGGAGTGTTGTTTCAATTCCGTCCGTGATTGTGCTGGTCTTCATGCTGATGCCTCTGATGCGCTGATGATCGTTTTCGCGATTTGCTCCCCCGACTCGGTCAATTCAACGGCTTTGAAGTTGGAGTGTCCGTAGCCGATCAGTAGTTCGAGCGCAATCAGTCGGCGGACGGCTCGGCTTCGTGCCTGTCTCTCTGCGGGAGCGACGGAGTGACCAATCAACCCCGACCAGTCGATTGCAACGATGCCGCGACGAGCGTCTTCAATGGCACAACGGCGGCGAGCAAAAAGGTGACGATCTTCGCCACGATCCCAAATAGGGGATTGGCTTGCCAGCCGGTCGCGGTCGGCCAGGACACTCGCCAACAGCAGTTTTTCGAGGTCGGTCAACGTCATGTTTTCCCTTCTCGTGTCACTTCGAGACATAGTTGCGTTTTCGGATTGTTTCCAGATGTGTCGATCCGGCGTTGAACGGCCAGTGGGGACCCGAAAACCCGGGGGTGGGTCTACCGTCGCCTGGCTGGCCGTTTGCCGCGTCTGCCGCCAGTGGGTTGGCCGAGCTTCAACCAACTGGTTGCTGAGCCGTCTGGCGCGATCTTGATACGCCAGCCACAGCGTTGGCACTTGCCTGTAGTCGCGTTCTCGGTTGTCACGCTGGTTGATCCGCAACCTGGACAGGTCGATTGTTCACGAAAGAGTTCTTGTTGATGGGTCATGGTCGCTGCTTTCATCGGTCTCGGTTTCCGAAGGCAATTGGTTCTGTCTTTTTCACACACTCGGAACCCCCAACCCCAACACGCCGCGTATGCGGCTTTGTGTTGGGGGGTACTAGGGGGGTGT
>CAIJTL010000584.1 GCA_903823545.1 uncultured Planctomycetaceae bacterium | reverse complement strand
CGCGGAGTTGGTTGATGGATGTCGTCACCAATCCGACGCGGATGGCTTATCTGATCTATTGCGACGATCGGTTGGTGGGGCGTTCTGGTTTCGTCAAGTTGAAACCTTGGCAGCAAGAGGCCGATAGCCTGGTGCGTGGCGAGCGTGGTGGCGGAATGTGGTTTATGCATTGGGCTCAGGTAGCAGGCTTGATCTGGGGATTCTTGGCATTGGGAAGTCAGTTCGTTGTGGCTGATATCGTCTCGAGCAATGACTTGGCCATTGAGAACTGCCGCCGCCTGGGTTATGACCGCGAGCCGTTTCTGCGGCGTCCGTTGTACCGCACGATTTATCCCGATGGAGAGTTTTGGGAACCGCGCGGCGGCGTGGAATCTAGCCTCGTTCCCGACGTCGAATTGCATTCGTTTCGACTGCGGGAAGGTAACTTCTTCCGAGTGGTTCAAGAAACTCCCTCGCTGGTTCAGTTGGAAGGCCGAATTCGAGAGTTAGTCCAACAGCTAGATGGGTGATCACAGCAATGCGGAAGTCTCAAGTAACTGGAGTTCGTCTCGCTGGCCTAGCGTCGGCGGTCCCCACGGAAGTGGTATCGCCTGAAGATGAAGCCGCTATTTTTGGATTGGCAGAATCTCAGCGGATCGCTCAATCAACGGGGATTCATCACCGCCGATTGGCGGCTCAAGGAATTTGTGTTTCAGATCTGTGCGTGGCTGCTGCGGAACCGTTGTTGGATTCATTGAATTGGTCTCGCGACTCCGTTGAGGCGCTAATCCTGGTGACGCAAAGTCCCGACTACATTTTGCCGGCAACGGCTTGCTCGCTCCACGGTCGATTGGGGCTTCACGAAAACTGTGCTGCGTTTGATGTGAACCTCGGCTGCTCTGGCTATACCTACGGCGTCTGGATGGCTTCGCACTTGATCGCCAGCGGTGCGGCTCAACGAGTCCTGTTATTAGCCGGCGAAACGGCAACGCGATGCGTGGGGAAAGAAGACCGTTCGTCCCGTTTACTCTTCGGCGATGCGGCCACTGTGACAGCTTTTGAAGCCGCAGCAGATGCTCCCGCGATTCACTTTCGAGTTGGAACAGACGGAACTGGACAAAATCAGCTCATCGTCCCCGCTGGGAGTTTTCGACTTCCCAAATCTCCCTCAACGTCACAATCGGCGGAAGGACCAGACGGAAATCCCCGATCTCTCGAAGATGTCTACATGAATGGAACCGAAGTCTTCTTGTTTACGATCGACCGCGTTCCCCCGCTAATCCGCAATACACTCAAGGATGCAGGATGGAATATCGACGATGTGGACTCGTTCGTGTTTCATCAAGCCAATCAATTCATGCTGAAACACTTGGCTCAGCACATGAAGTTGCCTCTGGACAAAGTCCCCTTCTCGTTGACGGACTTTGGCAACACCAGTTCTGCTTCCGTGCCACTCACGATGACCGTTTGTTTGGCGGAAGCCATGCGGACTCGGCCAATGAAATTGCTGCTAGCTGGTTTCGGAGTCGGATTCTCGTGGTCGTCGGTGGCCATCCAAACGGATCGAGTGATCATGCCGCCGCTGGTGGAAATTTCCACGAAGGAGCTGCGCGACAGAATGTTTTCCGTCGAAGATGAGTCGGCATCGCATCTGCCGATGGAAGTCCGGAGGGCATTCTATGCCGGCAGCAACGACTAGCCCGCTTTGTCCTGCGGCCTATCACCAGGCGGACTGGCTGGAGCGAGAACGCAGCGCCATCTTTGAGAAGTGTTGGCTGTTCGCTGGATTGTCCGCTCAACTCGCCCGCCCTGGTGACTTTGTGACAATGGATGCATGTGGCTGGCCCGTATTGGTCTATTGCGGCGAAAACGGGCTGCGGGCATTTCGCAATGTTTGCTCGCATCGTTTTTCGGAATTGTGCAGCGTCCCATGTGGTCATGGGTCAATTCGCTGTCGGTATCACGGTTGGACCTATGACGAATCGGGGCATGCCACCGGAATTCCCGGCCAGCGAGAATTGTTTCAATTGGACGAACAGCAACGAAATTCGTTGGCATTGAAACGTTACCAAGTTGATCGCTGTGGTTCGTTCGTGTTCATCCGCCTGTCTGAGAATGGGCCATCGCTACATGAATACCTCGGTGAATATGCCTTAGTGCTGGAATCGCTGGGGCGGACATTTTCGCGTCCGTTCGTCACTGAGTCCCAGGATTGGGCGGCCAACTGGAAGCAGGGAGTTGAAAACACGATCGAACCGTATCACACCGAGTTCGTGCATCGAGACACCTTGATCGCCGTCGTAGAATCTCACGGCGAAACCGTTTTGGGAGACGGCCACTCACGGATCAGTCACCGATTGTTTCCAGCGGCTCAAAATTGGTGGGCCAACATGCTCGCCTCGACGCAGCTTCAACCGTGCCGAGACTTCGAGCATTACCATCATTTTTTCATCTATCCGAATCTGTGCCTGGGGTTAACCAACGGGTCGTTGCTGAGCATCCAAACCTTTGAGCCAACAAGCGCCGACGCATGTCGATTGAGCTTTCGACTGTTGCTGCCAAACTCGGACGACGCAACGGGAAAGCTCACATCGGCTCGAATGGCTCTGTCTGGATATCTGGAAGAGTTCAATCAATGTGTCTTGGCTGAAGACCGCGGGCCGGTTGAAGCGTGCCAGCGGGGAGTTCGTTCTGCATCCTCGAACGCCATATTGGGAGCAACTGAACAGCGCATTCTGGCTTTTCATCAACGATTAACTCGCGAAATTGCGGCCGAGTCGCCGACGATCGCAGGTTGAGGATTCAATATGTCACATCCGATGGATTTGACCAATCGCCGAATCATGGTCACGGGAGCCGAATCCGGTATCGGTCGAGAAACTGCTCGGTTTCTCAGCCGGCTCGGAGCCGAAGTGATTTGTGTGGGTCGCGATGCCGCGCAATTGCAGTCAACAGTCGCTTCACTTGAGGGGACATTGCACTCTTGCGAATCCTTCAACTTGGCGACTGGCGATGCGATCGTCGCTTGGCTCAAGGATGTAGTGCAACGACACGGGCCACTTCACGGATTGGCACATTGCGACGAGCAACAGATTTACCAGCCACTTGCAGACCTAACTTCTACGTCGCTCCAAGAAATCTACCAGACGAATGCCGTCAGCGCCGCACAGTTGATCCGCGCGATTCAACAACCGGATTGTGCCGCATCGGGTGCGAGTGTGGTGTTGCTCTCATCAGCGGCTGCAATCGTTGGACTCCCAACCAGCGGAGCGTATGCCGCATCGAAGGCCGCCCTCCTGGCGATGACACGAGCGTTTGCAATGGAATTGGTCAAAGCGGGAATCCGAGTGAACGCAGTCGTTGCCGGACTCGTAAATTCCGACGACGCAACTCCGGATGTAATGCCTCCCGAAACGTTGCAAGCTCTAGCTGCGAAGCATCCGCTCGGCGTTGGGCAACCTGAAGACGTGGCGTATGCGATTTCTTTCTTGTTAGCACCGACATCACGCTGGATCACCGGCACTTCGTTAGTCGTCGATGGTGCTTGGACGATTCCGTAACTTTAGGTCATTGATATGTTCAATCCACTTTCGTTGGCTGGAAGACGAGTCCTAGTGACCGGCGCGAGTTCCGGAATCGGTCGAGACTGTGCATTGCTCCTCGGCGACCTGGGAGCGCAGGTCATCCTCACTGCACGCGACGAAGATCGACTTTCCGAAACTCTCTCCCAAATGCACGGTTCAGGCCACATCGTGGAACGCTTTGATTTGAATCAAGGTGATGCGGTGTTGGATTGGTTGCGTGAATTGGTTGGCCGAAGCGGAAAGCTGGATGGCCTAGTCCATTGCGCCGGAATTCACTCATTTCATCCGCTACGAACTCTGAATACTGCGACTTTAACTTACATGTTTCAAATCAACGTTGTGGGAGCGGCCATGCTTGTCCGCGCCATGCAGCAAGTTGATTGTGCCAACCCCCATGCAAGCATTGTGTTGCTAGCATCAACCGCGGCAATCTGTGGTGCTCCTATTAATGGTGCCTATGGTGCATCTAAGGCCGCAATCATTGGTATGGTCAGAAACTTTTCACTCGAATTGATTGCACGGCAGATTCGTCTCAATTGTGTTGCACCAGCGGTAATCGATTCCGAAATGTGGGAAAGATGTACGGAAATCATGCCACCGACTTTTTCGCAAAATGTTATTGATAGTCATCCCTTGGGATTGGGAAAGCCGCGAGATGTGTCTCATGCGATTGCATTTCTGCTGTCGCCGTTTGCTCGCTGGATCACAGGCAGTTCGTTGGTCATTGATGGCGGATTGTCCTGTCAATAATGCGGTGTGAGCCTGCTCGGAGCGAGTGATGTTTGTTCATTCTCATAGCCTGGAACATATCCTTCCGACGGAGGCATATTATTCACTGGACTGGTTTTCCAAAGAGCAGGATTGCATCTTCAGGCCGCAATGGACGTTTTTTTGCACTGTGGATGACGTCAGGCACGATGGCGACCGATTCGCCGGTGAGGTACAGGGACATCCCGTAGTCGTCATCAATCGGAATGACAAACTTCACGCGCTTCGCAATGTTTGTGCTCACCGTCATTCAGAAATCGTCCGGCGTGGTTGCACGCACGGAACAGCCTTGAAGTGCCAAATTCACGGATGGGAATATGACGAGTCAGGTGACCTTACGAAGATCACCGACGGACGCTCGTTTCACGGCTTCAAAGCACAAGGCTTGTGTCTGCAATCCTTCCGAGTCGAGCGTGCTGGCGACTTGGTGTTTGTCTGCCTCGACCAACAAAGCCCATCATTGCGTGAACACCTCGGAGCATTTGCCGATGAATTCGAGCAATACTACACCAATATCCGGCGAATCGACCTCTTTCAGGTTGAAGCACCCGTGAATTGGAAAGTCATCGCGGAGAATGCGGTCGAAAGTTACCACGTCCCGATGATTCACCCCAATACTTATCAAGACTACCGTGCTGAAGAATTACATGATCATCGACTCGAGGCAACGTATTCGCGATATTGTGATCTTATGTCCTATCAGTCGGAGCGTACTTTGGAGTCGTATGGCTTTCGATTTTATACCTGGCTGTTGATTCAGAATCCGAATTATCGACGCTTTGCCCACGTCCATTGGTATCCCAATTCGATGCTCTATTTTGGAGACATCTTCCGAGCATTTAATGTTCTGACGCCGCTTGGTCCAGAGCGGACTCGTTTGACGTTCCATAGCTTCGCGCCGCGGGCGATTCATGGCGGCTGGTTAGGCCGACTTCTCCAGGACCTTTCACTCGCGTATTTCCTCCGAGTTGGGAAGAGGATTGTGAATGAAGACCTCTCTTTCTGGCCGCCAGTCCAACGAGGAATCAAGCACAGCCCATTTCGTGGCATCCTGAGTTGTCGAGAAGAACGCGTTTACGGGATTCAGCGATATGTCGCGGAGAAGATGGGGCTTTTCGATTCAATCACACCAAACACGTCAACGACGTGACGACGGCTAAACCCACAGCATTTAGATGCATCAATTCCGCGAAGTCTTCGGTCGATTCTGATACTTGAAGGATATCCATGAGGCAGTGGCACTTTTCAGCGTATTTGACGATTGCTCTCTGGTGCGGCGTACTCACAGTGCTGACGCATTGTCCGATGCTCTTCAAAATTCATTACGAAGGGGACGAGGTCGCGTATTTCGTGTTGGCCGAGCGGATGGGTTGGGACGGATCGAACTACACGACGAAAGATGACCCTCGGATTCGTAACTTTCCGTATTCGATTTATCACGGGCCACTGTTTCATCATCCGCCGCTGTATCCGTATCTGCTGAAGGTGGCGATGGAATGGAAATCGAATCCGTTGCTGATGCTGCCCTATGTCGCCACGAGAAAACCGATTGAGGGAGAACTCTCACCCATCGTACAAGGTGAGGCGGTTGCCGGCATTTTTTTGGTATCTGTCTTCATCACGCTGTCAGGGGTGATTTACGCGTGGCGACTGATGGTCTTAACGAAAATCGAGCCGATCTGGGGTGTCACGGCAATGGTCGGAGTTGTTTTCTGCCCGTTGCTGCTGTTTTCAACGGTGCGAATCCATCACGATGGGCTGGCCGGATTGATGGTGCTCTGTGGGCTGGTCGCGTTTGCTGAAACTTTGACTGTTCCCCGGCTACGGACGTCGATTGAGGCGGCGGCATGGTTAGTCCTGGCGTTAAACATCCGCTTCAACACGATTCTGGTTCTGCCGATCATCGCCGCGATGCCGCTATATTCCTTTTGGGCGAAGCGCGAACATGCGGCACGAGCAACATTTGCAAACTTCTGCAAGCATTTTAGAGCGAAAGAATATCGATTAGGGCCGGCACTCGTTTTTGGAGCCGTGCTGACTTTGGGGCTGCAACATTACTATCGACTGTGGGCCACCTACGGCACGGTTTGGCCGGGCACACTAATTCGGCCTCTTGAGAATGTGGCTAACTACAGCCAGTATCTGACTTGGATCGAAACGAAAATGACCCGCGCATGGGTGCTGGCCGACTTGGGAATGTTCTTTCCCTTGCTGTTGTTGTTCATCGCACCCTGGAACCTGAAAGCGGTCGTCGCGGACCTGCGTACGGGGAAATGGTCGGCAGCGTTCGTCGCGATTTTTATGTGTTGTTG
>CAIJTL010000583.1 GCA_903823545.1 uncultured Planctomycetaceae bacterium | reverse complement strand
GACCACTCGCTCGCGCGTCGTGCTTAACAAATCGGATGCTTTTGAGTTGTCTAATTCCCGAAGATGACAAACGGCTCTTCGTGAGTGACGGACTTCTTAAACTGGTCTGATTGCAGTTCGACTTGCAGCGTCGAATCGCCGGAGCCGATGGCCTTGAAGTTCAATTCGAAAGCGACTGCTCCTTGACCGCCAACTTCGGTGATCGGTTCGAAAATGATTTCGCGACCGCTGGTTGTGTGACTGACGGGGGCTTTCGCCGACACAAACTGCAACTCCGGTGGGACGGTCATTCGTACGCCGACATTGGACGCTGCTCCCGAGCCTTTGTTGCGAACCTGCATTCGTACCTTGACCTGCTCCCCTTTCGAGTAAGCCTCAGATTTTTCAACGAACTCAACGTGCAGAACTGCCGCACCGATCGCTCGGAATTGATAATCGGTCGCGGCTCCTTTACGGCCGTTTTCAGTAATCTGAACCGATCCAGCATGATTACCGATCGCTTTCGGGACGACTCGAATTTTCAATGACAACGATTGCTGCGGGTCGAGGTGCGGCACATGCCAAGTGACCGTTCGTTGCCGAGCATCAAAGCGGCCACCTTCGGTCGCCGATACGAATTCGACAGTTCCTGGCAGCGACTCGACGACAACAGTGTTTGTGGTTGCGCTCAACGAGTTGTTAACCAACTGATTTTCAAACTCGATCGGTCGACCGACGAACCAATTTGTTTGGCCTTGTCGTGTCAGTCCCACCAATTGCCCGATGACGTTGATGTCAACTTGGGCTTCTGCGGCAGCCGCACCGTCTGTTGAAAGAATTGCATTGTTGATCACTTTGCCCGGACGAGTCGTCACGAGCGGTAACTGCACGGTCTGCGTTTTACCCGCTGCCAATGTGCCGACCTCAAACTCCAAATCACGTTCTGCGACATCGGGCGCTCGCATGTTTTCCGGAATGAGATTCCGGAGCACTACTTTATGCGCATCGACGGTTCCGTTGTTCGTGATTTGGAAATTCAGTTGCACCGTTTCGCCAAGTCGAACCTGTGGTTGCGAGGTCAACTTCATGCTGAGCTTGGGTGACGCGATCGTCGTGCGCGAAGCGATTTCTGCTTGGAAGTTAACGGTCGCCACGCTGCCAACTTGCCCTTCTGCAACGGGGACTACTTTGACCGAGATTTCTTTTTGCTCACCCGGCTTGATCGTTCCCAAGCGCCAGATCAATTTTTTGCCAGTCAGTTCCGCTCGTGGAATAGTTCCGGAGAGGCTCGTTCCTTTGGGGACTTGATCTTCGACCACGACGGAGTTGGCAGCGCTTTCACCGACGTTTCGAATCACGATGGTGTAGACCATCGGCTGGCCCAACGTCGCGTTCGGCGGTGCGACTTTTTCGATTTTCAATTCGGGACGTTGCGGCCCACGTGGCGAATCGGCTTGAACAATTCCGTCTCCGCTGAAGTTTTCATCGCCGGCAATCGGAGAAGCCGGTTGCGGGTTTAATCGGCTTGGGGCACCGCCATTTGTCGTTCCCGAAACAGAATGCTTGGCTTTGAGAGGTGCGGGAGGAGGCATATCGCCATCCTCAGGCAGCGGTGGAAGCTCTAGTGTCAGCTCTTCAGAAGGAGGAACCGGGGGATCGGGAACTCGTCGCTTACCGTTGACGGTTTCTGGTGGGTTGTCAGCGTAAAGATTGTCGTCGTCATCCAGCGGCGAGCGTTTCGCAACCTTTTTGGTGGAAGCGGCCTTCTTCGGTGCTTCATCTGCGAAACTTGGAGGTGCATCGAGATTGAGCTCGAACGCTTCTTCCTCGCGTGTTCCGCCCGTTAATTGAATCTTCTGATCCACGCGAGAACTTGACGGCTCGGTTTCCTTGGCTTCGAGTCGTTCAAGTTCGGCTAAGACTGCCTGTGGCGTGTCATCGAGCGGCCCGTAAGCGACTGCCAGTTCTGAGGCTTCTTCCGCCTTGAGACGAGCTTCGTCGAGCAGTCCGTTGTCGATCAAATTGCGAGACAATTGAATCAATTGCTGAGCTTGCGATTTGACATTCTTCTTTGGCTGTGGGCGTGGTTGAGTTTTCGTTTCAAACTGCTGATCGGACTCTTCGCGAAACTGTTCAGCGGACGCGAACTGATTTGAAGCAAGCTCCGGTGACTCCGAGGAAACATTTTCAATCTCTTCATTCGGATCGTTCAGAGAAAGATCAACTCGCGAACGGTTGGTCTTCTTGGGACGCGATGTTGGTTTCTCAAGCGAGAACTCCCCGACGTTCTGATCGAGATTTGAAACACGCAAGGAGCTCTCATTGTTCTCGTCCTGGTTGACCTCATCGGAACCGTTATAGGTGACCGGGATCTTGGGCGAATCCATGTCATCAACATCAGCATTCCGGCGATTTCGCTGACTAGCCAAACCAGTAGCCGATGAGCCTAATCCGCTTTTCTTCTTCAGCGGTAGTTCGTCGAGTCCAGAGTCATCAATGGTTTCATCCAACGCTTCGAGCTTACGAGCGTTCATTTTATTAAGACGTCGCGGCTCAACATTGCTTTGGAGTACATCGAGATCGTCATTCGTGGGATCAGCGTCACCCAAATCTGACTGCGGTTTAAAGTCCTGTAAGCGAACTTTTTCGCCGACGCTCTTCGGCGTTTTGCGGTCCATTGTCCGTTGAAATTGCAGAATTCCGAGCAACCCCAAACCAACAACACCCGCCAACGCGGTCATTTTCCAAATCGAATTCGAGCCCTGCATGGGATTCCCTTCCCCTTTGTGTCTGGGGGCTCGCTCAGCGAGCCAAACATCAGACAGAATCCTTCTTCCCTGAAAACGGCGGCGTTACATAGCAGATGGGGCAAAACGGGAGAAGACGAGTTTGAGGAAATCCAGGCGGTGAATTGGTCCCACGTAGTTTGGGCGATTAGAGTCCCCGCAGTTTGCCACCACGCGAGACCAAGAAAATGCCATTCATCATTCGCCAAGCAATCCCGACCGACGAAGAGACCGTCG
>CAIJTL010000582.1 GCA_903823545.1 uncultured Planctomycetaceae bacterium | reverse complement strand
TTTTGTTGAAGCAGTTGTGGAATGTGAAGTTGGTGCTGCCGGCCATCGGGCATGATGGCTTCGTCGGGCTGGCGATCCGCGACACGCTCGTCGCTGAAGAGAAGATCGATCCGAAGGATGTCGCGTGGGGTAAGCCGGATGCAGACGGACTGTCGCTCGGCGCGTATCTCTCGCCAAGGAAAACGCAGTACCCGCTCAACGAGCGAGTTCGCTTGCGGCTCTTCGTTCGCAATGACGGCAAGCAAGCCGTGAAGACAACGTGGGCCAATACCTCGCATCCGATGCCCGATGACTTCACCGTGACTGATGACAAAGGCGCGAAGGTCGCTGTCCGTATCGGCCATGACGATTGGAGTCATCCGTGGGTCTCCGGGTACATCGGCGGTGGAGCACTCGGCCCCGGCGATGTGCATGCGCTGTTCGTGCCGTTTGAAATCAGCATCGGGCCGGAGGTCACCTTCGAGAACGGCATCCCGGTCTATCGAGTACCAATTGGCGAGGGCGTCGCTGGAGGGGGTTCCAACAAACTCATCGGTCGAGTCATCGACGCCAAGCCGGGCCAGAAGCTGCAACTCAAGATTCGCTCCTACAACGGCAGCGAACGCGAACGTAAAAAAAGTGATTCAGTGCCAGAGTCAGGCAGCATTGCCTTCGAGATGATTAGTACCGTTGCATTATCTCCCGTAAACACAACTGTTGTCGGAGAGGTCTTAGGTCAACGGGTGACGGAGGCGGATGTCGCGAAGCTGGACGTGCATGGCGCGTTCGTGATGCCGGTGCTCGACAAGTATCGGGAAGCCAATCGTGAGGCGATCACTCCGACGAAAGACGAAATTCAGTTCGCGTTGACGGTGTTCAACAAGAAGCGAGAGAAGGATCAGAAGCCGCTCGATGAGGACTTCGCGAACTGGATGCTCGGCAATTGGAAGTTGCAGAAGCATCTCTATGAGAACTTCGGTGGCGGACGGATCTTGTGGCAGCAGGCGGGAGTCGAAGCCTTCGATGCCATGCGCACGTGGATGGAGGCTCAAGAGAAGAACGGCGAGTTCAAGGTCTCGTCACCGGAACTCAGGAAGAAGCTGTTTCATTATTGGACGACTCAGAATCACGGCAGCTTCTTGACGGATGACAAAGACCTCATTGCGCGCGAGTTTTTGGCACCTGAGTGGGTGAAGCCGAAGGACGCTCAGCCGGTTGCTCCTGTGACGCTTAAAGGTCGCGTCTTGCTGGAAGGGCCGAGGTTGTTTGCTCCGCCAATCCCGATCACGAACAGAGACAATACCAGCGAAGCGGAAGTTACCGACGAGTCGTTCCTCGTTAGCTCATCAGGTGGCATCGCGAGTGTGGCGATCTATTTGAGGGACGCGCCACAAGGCTGGGTCGCGACTGATCCGCTGCGCGAGCCGATCAGCATTCGCGTCGAAGACAATGTGTTCCGACCGCGAGTTTCGATCGCTCGGGTCGGGCAGCCGTTACGAGCTTTCGGACGACGCACGGCGATTGAACACGCAAACTTCCGCTCATTTCCGCAGAAGTCGAATCCGTTCAACGTTCTTATTCCTTGGAATGAGCACCGAGACCTGCCGGCGTTCAGTTCTTCCGAGCAGATCCCGGTCAATATTCGGTCGGACATTCAGCCGTGGCGTGTCGCTTTCGTACTTCCGCTGGAGCATCCCTTTGCGGCGATCACCGATGCCGAAGGACGCTTCGAGATGCGCGGACTGCCGCCGGGCGAACATCACTTCCGCGTCTGGCATGAGCACGCTGGGTATCTCAACAAAGACCTGCTCGTGAAGGTCGAGCAAGACAAAGTCGCTGAGGTCGAACTGAAGTTTGAACGCGAGAAGTTTCGGTTGATCGAGACTCTGCTGGCAGAGCCGCCTCAACGTCGGGCACCTCTGAGTGCGACGGAACGACGCGACGCGCGGCTCAAGATTCATGATCGCGTTGCCGCGAAAGAGTTGGTCGGAAATTGGAAGCTGCTCTTGCCCAGCGGTGGCGTGCAGTTCGTGAAGATCGCTCAGCTTGCGGACGGGCTGTTGCAGCTCACATCGAAGACACGATTCAGCTCGATCTATGCGTACTGCGACGGGGAACTCGGACTCGTCGTACCGGCCGGCAGGAACGACAACGACGTCCTCTTCAAGCTGCAAGAAGATGGCAGCTTCAAGCTCACGGAGTCTTCGCTCGGGAAAGACGATGTCGGCGCGAAGCTCGTCCGCACGAATGACCGCGTGGATGACTCAATGGTGACGGTCGCACCGCCGCCGCTGAGCACGAGGCAGATGAAAGAACTGCGTGACGAGCGGCTGAAACTGAATGACCGTGAGGGCGCGAAGCAGCTCGTCGGACATTGGAGGATCACGCTACCCGCCGGCTTCGTAAGGCATACGGTGATCTCGCAACGCGCTGACGGTTGCTTGGAGCTGAGTCGGACACGAGCTCATCATTTCGCGGGAGTGTATGCGTTCGTGAAAGACGAACTGCTGCTGATCGAGCCGCTCGAACGCAGCGTCGACGAGCACGTCTTCAAGCTCGGCGAGGATGGCCGGTTCAAGCTGGTGCTCTCGAAAGTGGATGCTGGCGAGTATCGCGGAACGACATTGAGACGCGAGACCGAAGCCGAGGCCAAG
>CAIJTL010000581.1 GCA_903823545.1 uncultured Planctomycetaceae bacterium | reverse complement strand
TATGTGCTTCATTCACTCGATGACCGCCAAGTCGAACACGCACGGCCCCGCTGAAAATCAGATGAGTACCGGCTACATCCTGGACGGCTTTCCGGGAATCGGATGCTGGATCAGCTATGCACTTGGCTGCGAGAGTTCTGACCTTCCAGCGTTTGTCGCGATCCCCGACCCGCGTGGCGTTCCGCAGATTGGACCGAGCCACTGGAACTCGAAGTTTCTTCCCGCATCGTTTCAAGGGACGCCGTTCACCGCCGACAAGCCGATCCCAAATTTGCGGCGTCCGCCGGAGATTTCCGAAGCGACAGATCGTTCAACGCGCGATTTCCTCAAACGACTCAACGCGAAGCATCTCGAACAGCATCCGGGGGATTCGGAGCTACTCGCACGCATCGCGAGCTATGAACTCGCGGCAAAGATGCAGCTCAGTGCCGCAGCGGTGGCCGACTTGTCGAGCGAGTCGCTCGACACTCACAAGTCGTATGGGACTCAAGACGAGAACAAGAACAAAGCGGGCTTCGCACGAAACTGTCTGCTCGCGCGGCGGCTGATTGAGCGGGGCGTTCGGTTCGTGCAGCTCTTCAACGGCTCGTATGCAATGGGGGAAGGGGTCGGTAATTGGGACGGCCACAAGACGCTCAAGGAGCAATACAGCGTTCACGGCCCGATTCTCGATCAGCCCTGTGCCGCGCTGTTGCGTGACCTGAAGCAACGCGGTTTACTCGAAGACACGCTCGTCGCGTGGGTCACGGAGTTCGGTCGGATGCCGACATTTCAAAAAGGGGCGAACGGTCGCGATCACAATCCGAAAGGTTTCACCGTCTGGCTTTCCGGTGCGGGCGTGAAAGCGCCGTTCTCATACGGAGCGACCGACGAGTTCGGTCATCAAGCGGTTCAAAACGTGGCGACGATCTACGACCTTCACGCCACGATCTTGCACCTCATCGGTCTCAACCACGAACGGCTCAGCTTCTATCACAACGGCATCGAACGCCGCCTGACCGACGTGCATGGCCGTGTGCTTTCCGATGTGCTGAGTTAGGCGAGCGGTAGATGAGAACCAACCGTAGCAGAAGTCGTGAGACTTCTTGCTCACCGCCATTCGAGTTCGACGGCAATGTGAGCGGCAAGGCGCTAGCCTGGATTATTCATGGTCACACACTAACCCGAAGCGCAAGCGAGGGCGTCGTCACGGTTCGCCCTCGCTTGCGCTTTTAGAAGTTGCGCTGTTGAGTCGCGAAGCGACGACAGCCGATAGCTGCGGGCGTAAGCCCGCAGAGAAATGTTGGAAACTCTCAGAGAGCCGCGAAGCGGCGGCAGCAAATTGTTGTCTTGCAGATCGCTGTCGCCGCTTCGCGGCTGGGAGCACGATTTCCAACAAATCCTTGGGCTTACGCCCAAGGCTATCTGCTGACGTCGCTTCGCGACTTTCGAAACGCGCAACGTCAAAACTCATGAGCAAGGGGAAACGTGAGGTAGATGAGGACGGCTCGTAGTGACCGCATTCATGCGGTCGTGACTCGATCGCATGAATGCGATCACTACGAGCCGAGCTACGAGACGTTTCAATCC
>CAIJTL010000580.1 GCA_903823545.1 uncultured Planctomycetaceae bacterium | reverse complement strand
CCGCACATGCACTTGCTCGGTCGGTCGATGAAGGTGACGGCGACGTTGCCCGATCCTCGATCTAGAAGTCGTACTCGTGAGAGTTCGGCCGGAAGTCTCACGACTGACTCTAGGTCACCGGCGTCACAGACAACGCTGATCTCAATCCCGAATTGGAACTACAACTGGCAGGACGAGTATTACTTTGAACGACCGATGAAGCTCCCTGCCGGAACGCGGTTGGATGTTGAAGCGGTGTTCGATAACTCGGCAGACAATCCTTCCAATCCCTCGTCGCCGCCTCAGCGAGTCACCTGGGGCGACGAGACGACCGACGAAATGCTCTTCTGCTTCTTCCTGCTCACCGCCGACAAGACCGAAGACTTGATCCACACGATCTTCGACAACCTCGGCCACGACCTGAAGCAGCCTCGCAGAACGGTGGTGAAGTAATGGCGCAAGCTCGTAGCGCACGCGGTTCGCGTGCGAAAGCCTCGGCTCGATCAACAACGAAATCAAAAACGCGCGAGCCACGCTCGGCCAACCCGTCGATGGAAGCATCGAGCAACACCGAAGCGCGGCTGCTAGACTGCGCACTGACGATCTTTGCTGAGAAGGGTTACTCGGCGACGAGCGTGCGGCAGATCATCGACGCGGCGGGAGTGACCCAGCCGACGTTGTACTACTACTGCGACGACAAGGCTGACTTGTTCAAACGGCTGGTGCGGCAGAAGTACGAAGAGAGTCATCAACAACTCGACGCGGTGCTGCAGCAGATCAATGGCTGCGAGGCACGCCTGCGAACGCTCGTCCGTCGCTCGTTTGAGTACTGCGTTGCTGACCCGCGCATCCCGCGACTGATGTTTCAAACCTACTTCGGCCCACCGATCGAAGGGATCGCCGAGTTCCTGGCTGAGCTGACGGCAACGCGCTTCGCACTCGTTATCCGCCTAATGCGCGACGGCATGAAGTCAGGAGAACTCAAACGCGCAGACCCCGAGTTCCTCGCACTGTCGTTCTGCAACTTGATGGATCAGCCCATCAACCTCTTCGCCCGCATGCCGGAACCGAAACGCTATCTCACAACGAAACTCGCCGATGCCATCGTGGAACTGTTCCTACACGGAGTCGGCAGGGCCGACAACTCGATATGACACCTTCAGGGCAAGACGTTTTCCATTCACACATCAACTCAAGAGCGTGCATCATGCGACTTCGTTTTCTGATCTCATTCGCGATCTTGTTATGCTCGGCAGTTTTGAAGGCCGAAGAACTCGCGCCCGCACCTAGTCCTGTCGATAACCCGTTGAAGGGGCTGGTGCCGTATGCCGATCCGCATCGCGATCGGTTCCCGCACAGCATGGAGTTCAGCTATTTGCCGCTCAGCGATCTTATGCAGGGGATGGACGAGTTTCGGTGGGACAAGTTGGAAGAGTTGCTCAATCGAGTCGCTTCACGCGGCAATCAGACTGTGTTTCGCGTGTTCCTCGAATACCCGGACAAGACCGAGGGTATTCCGCCGTTCCTGGAGCGAGCGGGCTTGAAGGTCCATGAGTACGTCAACACGAATACTCAGCCGTTTCCTCCCGCGAAGGTTCGGACTCCGGATTACCAGTCGCCGTTGTTGCGTGAGGCGTTGGTCAAGTTCATCACGGCACTAGGGGGCAAGTATGATGACGAACCACGTATCGCTTACATCCATGCCGGTCTGCTGGGGACGTGGGGCGAATGGCACACTTATCCGCGTGATGATCTATGGGCGTCAAAGGATACGCAGGCGATGGTGCTCGACGCATACGAGAAGGCATTTCGCAAGACGCCCGTGCTGTTGCGATATCCGGCGGGGAAGGACCATTGGGATCAGGCCGACAACGCGAAGCGCTCGTTCGGTTATCACGACGACTCGTTTGCTTGGGCTACTCTGGACACCGGAAAGAAGAAGGACAATTGGTTCTTCGTCCCGGCCCTCAAGTCGGCTGGTCCCGCTGCGATGAACAAGTGGAAGACTCAGCCCATCGGTGGAGAAATCCGGCCTGAAGTCTGGGGCAAGATCTTCGACAAGGTCGTCTCGGTGAAGCAGGCTCAGAACTTCGAGCAATGCGTCCAAGAGACTCACGCCACATGGCTGATGGACACCGGGATGTTCGAAAAGAAGGCGTCGAAGGATCGCTACGACCGCGCCATCGAGCAGGTCCGCCGCATGGGTTACGACTTCCATGTGAAGTCCGCGACTGTGAAGGCTTCCGATAAACTCGAAGTCCGTTGCGAAGTCACCAATCAGGGTGTCGCACCGTTTTATCGGGACTGGCGAATCGAAATTGGTTTGCTCGACGAGAAAGGCGAAGTCAATCACCGCTGGCCTGTCGAATGGAAGCTGACCGGTCTGCTTCCCGGAAACGCCGCGCGTACGTGGTCCGCATCCTTATTGATCCCGGAAGACGTTCAGACACAAAACCGGTTCATCGCGCTGCGAGTCATCAACCCGCTCGCCAACGGCAAGCCGCTCCGTTTCGCTAACGAGACTCAGGACCAGCACTCGCCCGGCTGGCTCACGCTCGGCCGGTTGGCCCGCTGAACTTCGATTCTTCCACGCACGATCATCACCACGACGGGCGGACGCATGGAACTATGGGGCGGCTTCTTCTACGCGAGTCGAGGCACTGATAAGGAAGCAGCCGCGTTCGACCTCACTAACACCGAGTTCCTGGGCAGTTGGGTCAATCATCTCAGCGGCACTTTCCGACCACAGGTCCGCTCACGACACGAGCAACGGCTTGACGAGTTGTTTCTCAACATCGACTTCACCGATCGCAGCCACCTTTTCGCTGCGTACCGAGAACTCCACGGACACAAAGTGATTTTCGAACGCATAACCCGCCGGGGGCGGTCAATCCCTCACACAACCATTCCACCACGGCAGATACGGATTAAAAGTCGCGCAATTCGTCGTGCGGCCCGGTCAATAACCCAAAACTCTTCGGCCTTCCAATCTCTGCGGTGTTCTCACAACGGATTTGCACCGCAGAGGTTGGAAGGCCGCAGAGAAGACACCAAACGGACATCAATTATGCTGCGTTTGTATTTATTGCTCGCTATTGCCTTAACCGCATTTAGCGTTTCCGTCCGCGCGGCGGACCAGTCGGTCGGCGTGACGTTCGATGAGAAGTCGAACATCGCATACCCGAAGACTCATGCGGTCGTCGATGTCACTCAAGCTCCGTACTTCGCCAAAGGAGACGGCGTGACCGACGACACCGAGGCGTTGCAACGCGCGCTGTCGGACATCATGGGGCAGCACAAGATTCTCTACTTCCCGGCGGGGACGTATCTCGTTTCGAAGACGTTGATGTGGTCGAAGAAGAACTCGGCGGGGAAGGATGCGTGGGGCATGAACTTCCTGCAGGGCCAGAATGTCGCGCGGACCATCATTCGTCTGAAGGACGCCACTTTCTCCGATCCGAAGCAGCCCGCGAGCATCATGTGGTGCGGTGGCTTCGGTTCGGCAGACTGGTTTCATAATTACATCCAGGACCTGACGTTCGATGTCGGTAACAACAATCCCGGTGCGATCGGCTTGCAGTTCTACTCGAACAATTCCGGAGCAGTCCGCAACTGCCGCATCATTGCGGGCGAAGGAAGCGGCCTCGTTGGTCTCGACCTCGCTCATCGCGACATGAATGGTCCGCTGCTTGTGCGCAACTGCGAGATCATCGGCTTTCAGCGTGGCATCAGCACGGCGCGAGCGGTCAACGGCCAGACGTTTGAGCACATCACTTTGCGCGGGCAAACTCAGTTCGGCTTCACGAACGAAGGCCAGAACATCAGCGTGCGCGGACTCGTCAGCGAGAACTCGGTTCCCGCCATTCAAACTTACGGCAACTTCTGTTTGCTCGACGCGAAACTCGCCGGACGAGAGGGTGCCGCGCGAGTCCCCGCGATCGTGAACTTCAATGGCGGACGAGTCTTCTTGCGCGACATCGTGACGACCGGATATCGGCGTGCGATCGGAGATGTCGTCACGCCCGACTCTGGTGCCGCCTATCGCATCACTGGCGCGGACAAGCCCGGCAGTGAGGGACCGGACATCCCCGAGTACTGCTCGCACGCGGTGACGAGTCCGTTTCCGTCGACGGGCAAGTCGCTGCGGTTGTCGATCAAGGAGCCGCCCGAAGTGCCGCTCGATGATCTGTCAACTTGGGCCAACGTCGATGATTTTGGAGCCGACCCAACAGCTCAAAACGATTCGTCGGATGCCATTCAAAAGGCGATCGACTCCGGAGCAACAACGGTCTTCCTGCCGGGATCGTATGCAGTAAAAACGACCGTCCTGATTCGCGGCAAGGTCCGACGACTTGTCGGAGCGGGCGGCGGCGTCGACTACTTCCGCAAGACGAAGCCCAACTTCCGCATCGTCGATGGCTCGGCACCGGTCGTGACGCTCGAACATTTTTCTTACATCCACGGCGGCATCGAGATCGACACACAGCGAACGATCGTGTTTCGCAGCGTCTCCGATTGTGACCTGGCGATGAAACGCAAAGCTGAAGGGGGCGAACTCTTCTTCGAGGACTTCGTCACGCACGATCTCAAGCTGCAGAATCAAAAGGTCTGGGCGAGACAGCTCAACGTCGAAAACGAAGGGACGCACACCGTCAACGATCGCAGCGACCTTTGGGTGCTCGGCTACAAAACCGAACGAGGCGGCACGCTGCTCGACACTCGCCGCAACGGCCGCAGCGAGATCCTCGGCGGCTTCAGCTACACGACGACGGCGGGAAAGCTGGCTCCAATGTTCGTGATCAACAACTCGCAGGTTTTTTGTTACTT
>CAIJTL010000579.1 GCA_903823545.1 uncultured Planctomycetaceae bacterium | reverse complement strand
CTATCCTGCGAATACCCGCATCAGATGGTCTGAAGCCATTGCGGTTTGGAAACAGCGATAAGCTCGATGTCGGAGAATGGGTGCTTGCGATGGGCGATCCATATAACACCGGTGCGATCGTGGCTGCAGGAATCATCAGCACGAAAGGGAAAGGCCCATCGGTTTTGGAACATTCGGACTTCTTAGAAACAACCGCCGTCATCAATCTCGGAAACAGCGGCGGGCCACTTTTGAATTTGGATGGCGAAGTCGTCGGCATAAACACACTCTTTCAGCATCCCAGTCACATTTATGATGGTGTTCACTTCGCGGTTCCATCCAACACCGCACGCTGGGCCAGCCAGCAGTTGCTTGATCGAGGCAAAGTGCGACGGTGTTACATTGGAGTGAATCTCAGAGACGTCGATTTTCGAGTTGCTCAACAACATCGCGTTGTCCCATGGAGCGGTGTGCTTGTTTGGGGAGTCGTGATGAACTCACCTGCTGAGGACGCGGGAATTCGCGAGGGAGACATCATCGTGGAGTTTGACGGACACAGAGTTGCCACATCGAGAGGTCTTCAACGTCGGGTCGAACGTGAAGAACCCGGAAAGGCGATCGATATTGTGGTTCTTCGCCACAACCAGCGTCACCAATTGGTTCTCAAGCTGAAGGAGTTCGTCGAACATCCTGCATCAGCAACGAAGCAGTCCTCTGCTGGTCCCGCGAAGTAGACGCAAGGCAAAACCGATCGGTTATGTCGCGTGGCCAGTTCGCCACGCGACATAAAATGTTCGACACGATTGATCATGCCCGACAGCGTGAGTCGACGTTGGAGAGATGAAACTCCTCGTCGGTTTGCGTCTTTCAACAACGATCAAGGTGTTGTTTTTAATTCTGTCACGTTGTTTAAAGCCTGCTTGGCAGCAGCAACAATCGGTTTATTCTTCGTTGCCTTTAGTACCAACATTCCAAGCGGCGGCAGAGAGAGTCTGACACTTTGGGGTTGTCCGTGAGCGCGGACTTTTTCGGCGATCACTTTGCCTTGATTGCCGACGTTACTGCCGCCGTAAATTTGTGAGTCGCTGTTGAGAATTTCGGAATACTCACAGAATTTCGGCACGCCGATGCGGTAGTCGAAGCGAGGGACCGGCGTGAAGTTCAGCACAACGACGACGAAGTCGTTTCGGTCTTTCGAGTATCTTGAGAACGCGTAAACGCTTTGCTGCCAGTCATCGCATTGGAGCCACGCGAATCCGTCTGACTCGAAATCAACCTCATGCAAAGCGAGTTGCTCGCGGTAGACGCGATTCAGGTCGCCCACGAAGCGTCGCAAGCCGTCATGCTTCTCGTGGCCAAGCAACGACCAGTCGAGTTCCGTGTTGTAGTTCCATTCGAGCCACTGTCCGAACTCGCCTCCCATGAAGAGGAGTTTTTTGCCGGGCATCGTGTATTGATAACCGTAAAGCAGTCGTAAATTCGCAAACTTCTGCCAATAGTCTCCGGGCATCTGCGAGAGCATCGACCGCTTGCCGTGCACGACCTCGTCATGCGAAAGCGGCAGGACGAAGTTCTCCGAGAACGCGTAGACCATGCGGAACGACAACTCGCTGTGATGATGCGCTCGATGAATCGGCTCGAACTGCATGTACTTCAGCGTGTCGTTCATCCAACCCATGTCCCACTTCATGCTG
>CAIJTL010000578.1 GCA_903823545.1 uncultured Planctomycetaceae bacterium | reverse complement strand
GTTGGATTTGTTGCGTTCGCGATCCATGGAACAGGAAGTACTGGACCTGCTTGATGACGCCCCGACCCAAACACGGTGAAGTCTGGATTGCGGACCTTGTGTCGGCGGTTTCGTTTGGAGAAGAACAATGTCTCAATTGCTGATTGACGAAGTTGAGGATGGCTTGTTGGCATCATTGCAGAGCCGCGCGGTTGGAAATGGGCGTACCGCCGCTGAGGAGGCTCGCGAGATTCTCACGCTGGCCTTGAGTGTTTCTGTAGACGATCCCTGGGCGGAGATCGACGCGCTGCGGACGGAGCTGCAAGGGACGCACCATGAGTTCGCCGACAGCACCGACTTGATCCGTGAGGATCGCCGCCGATGACTCTATACGTCGTGGATGCCAGCGTCGGAATCAAATGGCTCCTGCCGGAGCCGCGAACTCGTGAGGCACTGCGAGTTCGATCGAGCGGCCACCCGCTGCATGTGCCATCGTTTTTTGACCTGGAACTCACGAGCGTCCTCGTCAAGAAACAACGCGTGGGACTGCTCACAGAGACGCAAGCCGCGCGGTTCGTAGCTCAGCTTCCCTTGTTGCCGCTGACACGGCACGCGGAGCAATCCTTGTTGCCGCAAGCCTATGAAATCGCGATGGCGACCGACACGAGCGTGTACGATGCGACGTACCTCGCACTCGCCAAACGCCTGAACGGGAAAATGGTGACGGCCGATGAAGCCTTCCGGCAAGCAGTGATCGGCTCACCGTGGGAGCCGTTCGTCGTGGGTTTAATCGAGGCGGTGTCACATCAGCAATGACGGTCGGGGGTTGATCGTGGGACGAACTGTTGAACTGTCGCACGCCACCACCTCCTCGCCCCTGCCCGAAGGCCCCGAACCCGGCCCGATCAACCTGCAAGACCACAACAGCGAAGTCCGCTATCGCAATGTTTGGTTTGTGGAGAAGAAGTGATCCAGATGATGTACAACACGCCCGCGATCGCACTCGCTAAGCTTATGGAGCTTGGTCTGCCGCCGATTTTTGAGCAAATCTGGCAGTCTCATGGCCCTAGAAGGTTTTGTTGCCAATGGAATCATCCTCGTCGATTTTTCGACATGGATTTGCAAGCTGATTTAGAGCTCTTCTGCCCTCGAATCTCGCAGTGCGTCCCACTTTTGGAGTGCGATCTCGATGAACTCGTTGCGTATGACTCGGTCGCCAATGAGTATGTCTCACTTGTCTATGAAGGGGCAACGTGCAAGGTGATCGGGGCCAATTACCAGCAGTTTCTATCCTCGCTTTTTGTTGATCTGGGATATGCGGGATTGCAGGATGTTGTCGAGGATGTCGCACCTTTATTCGGCTACAAATATCTGGTCGAGTTTCGGCGGTTCATGGAAACCGACGATGACGATGAGCTTTCATGCGAAGAGGTAAAAGCCCGGTTCGTTCGGTCGATTCCGGTCTAATCGCGCGGCGTGGAGTTGATCAGCCGAGTGAGTAACGAGTTGCTACGCAGTAGATTTCCGTATCGATCTCCATTCAAGAAGCATTCGATGCAACTCAAATTGACTCGCCGGGATTTCATTCAACACAGCCTCGTCATCGCTGCCGTCGCTCCGCTCCTCATCCCCCGCAGCGTTCTGGCTCAGGGCGATCGGCCGGGGGCCAATGATCGCGTTGGTGTGGCGTTGATTGGCTGTGGGCGACGCGGGCAGAGCTACATTGATCCTGGGTTGCCTCCGCGGACTCAGATCGTGGCGGCGTGCGACGTGCATCGGGGGCGAGCGGAATCGGCGGCTCGCAAGGTCAACATCACTGAGAAGGACGTAGTGCAGGACTATCGGCGAGTGCTCGATCGCAAGGACGTCGAGGCGGTGATGATCGCGACGCCGGAGCATTGGCACGCGCTGATCGCGATTGCGGCGTGTCAGGCGGGTAAGCATGTGTATGTCGAGAAGCCGATGACGCTGTGCGTGGTCGAGGGTCGGCGTATGGTCGAGGCGGCTCGCAAGTATCGCCGCATCGTACAAGTCGGCAGTCAGCAGCGTTCGACGATCCCGAACCGCGACGGCTGCGCGTTCATTCGCGGCGGCGGCATCGGGCACGTCAAGCAGGTCATCGGGCCGAATCTCAACAGCCCGTGGATCGTCGAGCTGCCAGCCGAGCCGATCCCTGCGGAACTCGATTGGGACATGTGGTGCGGGCCGTCGCCGCTGAGGCCGTATCACTCGAATCTGTTCGAGTGCGAAGGGAAGCCCGGCTGGATGGAGAGCCGCGACTTCAGCACCGGCAACATGGGGAACTGGGGCGGCCATGCGTTCGATCAAGTGCAATGGGCGCTCGGCATGGACGCGACCGGCCCGGTCAAAGTGCTGGTGGATGGCCCGCCACTCGACCCGCCGCGTTACACCGCACCCGAATCGCGCGAGCGTGGCTGGCAACTTTGCCGCCGCCCGTCGCTCGCGTTCGAGTACGCCAACGGCACACGCATGGAACTGAGCACCGGCTCGATCAGCGGAGCCATCTTCATCGGCGAAAAAGGGAAGGTCGAAATCCGCCGAGGGAGCGTGCATTCCAATCCGAAGGAGCTGATCGAAAACGTGCAACTCCCCGACGGCCCATCGTACACCGTCGCTCACATCAACAACTGGTTCGACTGCATCGAGTCCGGCCAACTCCCCGTCGCCGACGTCGAATGCGGCCATCGCACCGCGACGATCTTCCATCTCGGCAACATCGGGAGACAACTCGGACGCAATTTGAATTGGGATCCGGTGGCTGAGAAGTTTCTCGGCGACGACGAAGCTAACCAACTCCTCGACCGCCCGCGCCGAAAAGGATTCGAGTTGCCAGAGAAGGTGTAATGCGGTGGCACCGCAACGTAGCCGTCACCGCTCCGCGTGATGAGCCTTCTGTCGTTTGGCAGACGATTTCAAATACGGGTTACGGATCGTTCGATTCTCAAGCCAAAAAGGTCGTAACGCGAAGCGATGACGGCCACAGAGATGCAGTCCACATCTGACATACGCGAACCGCTCCGAGAATAATCCGCGACATTTTCGATCACTTCTTATGGGCCGTTTCGCATGCCCGCCGTCCGCACGATTCGAGTCTTCATCGCCTCGCCGGGGGATTTGGCGGTAGAGCGGGCGGCGTTCCAGCAAGTGCTGGATGAACTCAACGCCAGATTCGGAAACGCGATGGACATCACGTTCGAGTCGCTCGGCGTTCCGCAATCAGTCGTCATGACTGGTGCCGACCGAACGACGATCTGGCCAACGGTCAAAGCAGCAGCCGAGAAGAACCACCTTGAGATCGAAACAGACCAGAGAGCACATCTGGGAATCTTCTACCGCTCCGACCATTTCTCGATGGCACGTTCAGGCGTCCCCGCGTTCTCCGTCGCGGCGGGAATGAAGATCACCGGCAAGCCAGATGACTTCGCAACCAAAGCTCACAAGGATTTCAACGACAAGGCGTACCACTCACCGCAGGATGAATTTCAGCCCGACTAGGACTTCTCTGGTATCGTTGTGTTGGCGGAATTCATGCTGGACATGGCCCGCGACGTGGCCAACACCAACCAATTGCCGACTTGGAAAGTCGGGGACGAATTCCGTTCGGAGCGTGACAATCCACAGTCCAAATAGATCGCTCGGTCAGGAATCAAATCATGCTGCGGGCTGCCTACACTCGCAATCTTGTTCGCTCGTCAATGGATGCCGATCTCTCGTACAAACACTGCTGCTTCTAAACCTCAACACTCTGGATC
>CAIJTL010000577.1 GCA_903823545.1 uncultured Planctomycetaceae bacterium | reverse complement strand
GTTTGCAAACTGTGTAACTGCAATCTCGCTCACACGTTTCATAGACCGGCTTCATCACCGAATAGCGTTCTTCACGCGAAGCGGTCTCCGTAACTTGGCGGCAGACGGTGTAGGTCTGCTCGCGATAAGCGGTCTCAACAACCGTTCGATTGCAAGTGACTTGCTGCTCGTCCCAAACAGTCTCGTAAACCGTTTTGTTGCACGTCACTTGCTGAGGCTCATAGACCGTTTCATAAACAGTCTTGAAGCAGGTTTGACGTTCGACCTTGCACGAGGTGTAACAGGCCGAAGGCTGACAAGCCGTCGTTGGACAGCAGCCATAACCGCCAGCACCACAATAGCCACCTGCTTGAACAGGACTTGTCGCGAGAGCTGCGGCAACGGCCAACAGTCCCATCATGTAAGTTTTCATGGAAGCATCCTCAGGGGTGTTGAATCAACAACGCCAAGCGAGGGAAATATCCTGGCGCCGACGCATACGTGGTCGGTCTAGTTCTCCGAGTTGTGGCATTAGCGTAAGCTGCGTTGAGAGGTCACGTGAGCGAAAAGCTCCGGATTCTTCCGGACTGGCGTAGAGCAACGAGTCTTACACCGCACGACTCCTACTGTCGGCAAGGTTTCTCAAAATCGCCGCGTTCCCGATTGCCAACACGCCCGCAAAGCCTGCCTAATCAGCAAAGTCGGCAGCGTCCCAATCAGCCAATTGGTGGCCAATCGCCTCCGTAAGTTTCTCCAGACCTCCCGGAGCGACGAGCGAAACTTCCGGTTGGTACAACTGAGCCTTGGAATATGCGTCGCGCGTCGGGAGATAACTGCAGTTCGTTCCGTTCGCCAGCGTGATCGCAATCAAAGGACGATCTGGAAACTGCCGGGCCAGTTCCGACTGCAAGTAGTGGTAAGACTCACCCTCGGCAGCAATCCAAAACGCATCACCCCACTGCCACACCCAAGCAGGACACGGATAAGCGTCGCCTTGTGGCAAGGGCCCTATCCGATGCAACAAACGGATTTGTCTCTCAGCCAAAGTTCGCAACTCGGCGGCTTCATCAATGCGGCCCGCAATACGAGCAGCCTGCTCTTCAGCAATCAGCTCTCGATGACGCTGCTCTGCATCAACGAGTTTTGGAAGGGACGACAGATATGGAAGTGGAACTGATAACTGCGCATGTCGAGCGATCGCCGTTGTTGCCAATCGTTCGTCAGGCCAAGAGCGGTGATGCCACGCACCTAATGTCGCCCCAGAAAAAACGGGCCCAACATAAACGTGATCAGTTTCAGCGGGCGGCATCCCCTCAAGCACGCTCAACGCCGCGAAGGCAACTTGGCGTCCGTTGCGATCTGCGACTGATGTATCGCCGACAAAACCGTCGCGCGGACCAATATCGCCACACGGTGCCAGCAAAAACAAACAAGGGGCGTTCGTCTCGCGCTCAACAGCTTCTCGTAAAGATCCCACGTAATCGGGACTGACGAGCGTGTTCTCCCAGGCAAGGGTTGTTGTGTGACAGGGATAATTCACGATCGTCGCAACAACACATGTCTGACGTGCCAGCGATGACTCACCATCACTGTCGCTCTCGCAAGCTAGGTTATTCTCTGTCGTCACCCGCACAACGTTCAGAGGTAACGGCTCCGCCTCATCTGGATTGAAGCCACACACAAAATGCCCCCGTGCATCATCGAAGTAATCACGGTGACACCCCATCTCACACGTTGTCGATCCATAGGTCAGAGTCACCGGTTTCACACTCGCTTCTGCCGCTCGAAATGCCTCCGCAATCTTGCTCGGTAATGCATCGAGATACGGCCCAATCAAATCTCCTCCAGGCAAGTGAGCCCGATCACGAGAGAGGTATCCTGCCGAATGCGTGTGCGTAAACGTAACCAACAACTCCGCGCGGCTGAGGCTCGTCAGCCGACAAGTCTCACTCAGCAAAGCCTCCATTTCTGGCGCTCGCAACAAACAATGATCGAGCGACACCAAAACGGTTTGCTGACGGCGATTCACATTGTCGCTCAGCGGATGACTGTTGACCTGATGAGAAAGCTGTTCTGACAACGGTCGCATCACAACAACTGTCGCCCTCAATGGACGATGAATTCCCGTCGATCGATCATGAGCCGCCGCGCCCCACATCCGATGATACATTCCCACCGGCGGCGTAATGTCGACCGAAGCAATTCCAAACTCGCATCGCGATGACGGGGTACGAACAAGCGTTGTGCTCGGCATGAAAACCTCCACGCAAGACGGCAGAGCTGAATCACCTCAATCCGGCTCCGTTCCCGCGCAGCATGAAGCCCACATCGCAATCTCGCAAGAATGACTCATCACATTGGTGATGCCGGCGCCGTTCCTGCTGCGATCTCATCCGATTTCGATGCGTCTTGATCGCCACGGATTTGATCGTCAGCTCCGTTTAAGCCCAGGCTTCAGAAGTTTGAGACCCAGAGGTTTCAAAGACTCGCGGCTGCGCGAACGAGTCGAGGTTTCCGGCCCCACGCTGACGCTCGACAAGCGGCGTCGAGCCATTGCTAACCACTGTCTGG
>CAIJTL010000576.1 GCA_903823545.1 uncultured Planctomycetaceae bacterium | reverse complement strand
GCTCGAAGTCGTTGAGCAACCAGTCAAGCGTCCCGTTGCGGCTAACAACGTTGTCGCCGCAGCGCCGCGAACCAGCGGAGCCAAGCAGCCTGCTGGAGGAAGCCTTGCCGATGCAAAGCAGTTGATGCAGCAGGCTCGCCGTGAAATGGCAAACGGCAACTTCGACGCCGCTCGTGCGAGGTTGGATCAAGCTCGCGGCATGAATGTCGCTTACGGAGTTTTTGACGAACGCCCAGAGCAAATCTTGGCTCAGATTGATCGACTTGAGAACAACAATCACGAATCCGTGCCGCCAACACAAAGCATCGCCAACTCCTCGAAGAAACCAGCGAAGCCAAACCCGGTCGATATCGCCTTTGACGAAAGTCCGTTTGAGGAACAAGTCCCGGCTCGTGCGGCAATCGCCAAAAGCAATGCCCCCAAAACTGCGGCACTCGCACAATCGCTTGCGGAGGACGACGCACCTGAAGCTGATGACAATGCTGATTCGGGTGAGCTGAAGCCGACGAACAATGACAAGCAGTTGTCTCAACAATTGCTGACGCAGGCGCAGTCTGCGATCAATAGCGGCAACTTGGAGCAAGCACGGACGCTTGCGTTGCAAGCTCAAGAATTGGACGTCGCTTACGGCTTGTTTGATATTCGTCCAGATCACGTCATCGCCAAGATAGATCGTGCTTCCAACAATCTGACGATCGCCAAGAACAGCCAGAAGGCCAAAGAGAGCGCCAAACAATTGGCGAATCCAAAGTCGCTGACGAGTTCCAAGACCGCACGTAAGGTGTTGCCAACTGAATTTGACGAGTCGCCGTTTGCGACCTTGGCGTCAGGGACGAATGATCCAGACGCGGACACGACCGAAGACATCCAGCCGGCGATCAGGAATCAGGCCAAAACATTGACCGATGACGTCGCAGACAATGCCGACGAAATCGTCAGCAAGACGACTGACGTTGTCGCAAAGAAAATGACTCAAGGTCTGAACGCGGCGAAGGCCACGGAAGACAAGGCCACAACGCAAGTCCGTCAGCAAGCGATGGCCGCGTTGCAACAAGCTCGTCAAGAAATGCAATCCGGCAAGTTGGACGCAGCACGTCAAAAGGTGCTCGCCGTTCAAAAACTCAACGCGACTTACGGATTGTGGGATGATCGTCCAGAAGCGTTGCTCGAAGAGATTGACCGAGCCGCTATCGCGATGAAGTCTCCTGCGACGCCCAAAGCCGCGCCGGATCAATCGAAAGCTCGTGCTTTGGCTCTGATGAAACAAGCACGTGCTGACTTGGCTGCAGGTCGCATCGAAGCTGCGAAGGAAAAAGCAGAGCAAGCTGATGCAATGAATGTTGCGTTTGAAGTCTTCGATGATCGACCAGACCTAGTGATGAGCGCCATTCAGAAAGCCTCGCACAAGTCTGTCACTGTGCCTCCTGAGCCAGAAGTTGGTGCCGACACGATTGAGTCGAACCCGATTCCGTTGGCAAGTAGTTTGAACCGATCAGCTCTGAAGGGTCTTCCGGAGACCACAGACACTCCTGACTCGTCTGCTCCACTCAAGGGCGGTCGACCGAATCCTGTCACGCTGCAACCCGAGCTGACAGCGGTGCCACCGGCTGAGGAAGAAACAGAAGACACGTCCATTGCTGTAGTTCATCCGGAGGGACCATCCGCAGAAGCACTCTTCCGTGAAGGTCAAATTCACCTCAACACAGGTAACAAGGCCGCAGCCTACCAAGCGTTTTTGAAGTCTTATCAATCCGGACAAAAGCTCGATGCTCGACGCAGTCAACAATTGCAGGATTACCTGCGAGAACTGAGCCCACGTCGTGGCAAGTCGATCCAACTGGCAAGTGCTCAATCTGGAACTCAGTTGTCATCAGGTGATGACAGCGGTTCTGGCGAACCACGCGAACTCGAAATGCAACGCCCGATTAACGTCGCTTCGGATCGCCAGAAGGTTCAATTAGACAAGTTGCGAAACGAAGTCCTCAATGCGATCTACCGCGCTGAACGACTGAAAGAACAAAAAGACCCAACGAAGGCGTTGGATGTCATCGACCACGCGATGGCCAGCATCGAAAGCTCTGGTCTCGATAAGCCACTGACGGCCTCGCTGTCATCAACGCTGCTGAAGTCGCGAGTTTCCATCGAGGCGACACAGAAGCTGCAAGAGCCAAACCTCGCTCAGCAGAAGGCCAATGAAGAAGTTAAGCAGAACATTAAGACCGGTATCACTACGAAGAT
This sequence comes from uncultured Planctomycetaceae bacterium, assembly GCA_903823545.1. Lineage (GTDB taxonomy): Bacteria > Planctomycetota > Planctomycetia > Planctomycetales > Planctomycetaceae > SXKJ01. The sequence continues at coordinate 1,986 of CAIJTL010000576.1, read as the reverse complement.
TCGCGTCGAACGAGAGCTCGCCAACTTGGTCAAGCAATTCAACGAATTGATGGATCAAAAGCGATATGCCGAAGCGGAAACTGTTGCGAAACAGGCTAGGGATCTTGATTCGGATAACCCAGTGACCGAGACGCTTATCTATAAATCGCAGCTTGCTCGCCGCGTCGATAGCAACGACCGTTTGAAGGCTGCCAAAGAAGAAGGTTTTTGGGCTGCTCTCGATGGTGTGGAATGGTCCGGAGTTCCATTCGATGACCGCAAGTCGGTTGAGTTTGGTAAGGATTGGGACACGATTAAGAAACGCCGCAATGGCAAGTACGGTCCAGACACACGCATTCGCTCTCCTGAAGAGCAACGAATTGAACAAAGTTTGACTCGTCCAATTTCGCTGCACTTCGAAAATGCACCGCTGAAGAAAGTGATTGAGCATCTCGGCACAATCGCGGACGTCAACGTGGTGCTCGATGCTGCGGGACTCGAAGAAGAGAGCCTCAGCGTCAGTACGCCAGTGTCGATCACCGTCGACAGCATCAAGATGAAAAGTGCTTTGAATCTGATCCTGGAGCCGCTCAACCTCGGCTACACGATCAAGAACGAAGTGCTGCAAATCACCAGCGAACATCGCCTCCAGGGCCAGTTGGTCCCAATCACCTATTCCGTCGCGGACTTGGTGGTCACGATTCAGCCAACTCAATCTGCCTCACCGTTCGCCAACATCAACGGCAACCAAATGGGTGGAGCGGGCTTCGCTGGAGGTCAAATGAGTGTCTCGCCGACAGGCGGTTCACAAGGTGGTCAGTTCCAGGTCGCTGGTGCTCAGTCACCTGCATCATCGACGCCGTGGTTGGCGAGTGCTTCACCACAGTGGAACCAGTCTCCGCATAACAACGGACATGACTTCCGGGAATTGATCGACCTCATCACCACAACCTGCGAGCCAAGTTCATGGCAGGAAGTGGGTGGATCTGGTCACTGCAAAGGCAACGACTCGACCCTGAGCTTGGTCATCCGCCAAACTCAAAAGGTCCACGACGAAATCCGCGATCTGCTGGAACAACTCCGACGCCTGCAAGACTTGCAGGTGACGATTGAAGTCCGGTTCATCGCTGTATCTGACACATTCTTTGAACGAATCGGTATCGACTTCAGCTTCGACGTCCAGGATAGCCTGGGCGGCCCGAACTTGATCAACGGTTCTGGCGGCGGCCAAGCAGGTGGTCAGGGTGGTGGCCAAGGTGGTCAGGCAGCGCAAGGTGGTGGTCTGATTCCGGCTCCACCATTCGGTTCGATCATCTCTGGTGGTCAGCAGGGTCAACAGGGCCAACAAGGGCAGCAAGGTGGACAGCAAGGGCAACAAGGACAGCAAGGCCAAGGTGGTGGCAGCAACTTCTTCACACCAGGACCGTCGCGTCAATTCACAGATCGGGACGACTACGGAAAGGGTGGAAAAATTCTCGGTATGAACTCGTCCAACTCCTTCACCCAAGACCAAGACATCGCATTCCGTCAGGGATCGTTCGCGGTCGGTGTGCCAGACTTCGGTCGGTTCGATGCGAATGCTGGTTTGAATGTGGGCTTTGCCATCCTCAGCGACATTGAAACGTTCTTCTTCATCAATGCCGCTCAAGGTGATCGCCGCAGCAACATCATGAGTGCTCCGAAAGTGACACTCTTCAACGGACAAAGTGCAAACGTCTTCGACGGACAGAATCGTCCGTTCGTGACGAGCCTCATTCCGGTCGTCGGTGCGTTCGCTGTTGGTTATCAACCGCAGTTAACCACGATCCAAGACGGCGTCGGTATGTCAGTGGTCGCGGTAATCTCTGCTGACCGACGGTTCGTCCGGTTACAGGTAACACCATTCATCCAACAAATCGTCGACGTCGTATCATTCTCGTATGTCTCGGCAGGCGGCGGTGGTCAACAAGGCCAAGCCGGTGGCCAGGGTGGCCAGGGTGGCCAGGGTGGCCAGGGTGGCCAGGGTGG
>CAIJTL010000575.1 GCA_903823545.1 uncultured Planctomycetaceae bacterium | reverse complement strand
TGCTTACTGTCGGGAGACCAATTCACCGCGACAATATTGCCGGTATGGCCGAGTAGTGAGGTGCGTTGCAAGCAAGTCTCGGCATCGACGATCCACAAGTTATCTTTTTCTTGCTGACTGTCGTAGACCGCTAGCCAATGGTCGTTGGGCGACGCCAGCGACGCACCACTCAAGTAATCAGTCACCCGTTGAGTAGACTCGCCGGTGTCGGCGTTCCAAGACGACAGGTTTTGAGAATGGTGCAACCGCATCGTCTTCCCATTGGCTGAGAGATTGAGAGTCCCCTCGATGAAACCGCGACCGATTTCGTTGACAGCCAGTTCCTTGCCGGTCGCAGCATCGAAGATCGCCAGCCGGTTATACCCGGCGGTCACGATCCATTTACCATCCGGCGACCACGCCGCTTTGGCGATATTGCCTTGAGGTTGAATGCGAGTCAGCGGCTGTTTCGTCGCTACGTTCCAGACAATCAGTTCTCCACCACACGTCGAGATAAGTCGTGGCCAAGCTTCGTGTCTCTCCGAGACATCACGCTTGCGGTTGGGTTCAAACCCGACGAACAAGACAGGTGCTCCACCGGTCTGATGGCCGACCAAATCAGCCACTTTCCGTCTTGAGGAAGCATCCCAAAGCTGAATCGCGTCGTTGCGGCAACCAATGGCGATTGACTGTCCGTCCGGTGACCAATCCACCGAACCATCGCCTCGGCCGGTATTGAGGTCTGCCTCATTCGCAACTTTTAAGTTAATCGAATCAAACCATCTCAGCTTTCCGAGTTCTTCCGTCGTGACAATCCACCGTTCGTCGGGCGACAACGCTCCACCCACATAATTGGTGGCTTGCTCGGTAGTCCGTACCTGTCCTTTTATGGGGTCGACCATCGCAATTCGCGGAGAACTTGCGGCCAAAACTTGCTTGCCGTCTGAAGTCCATTGCAGAGTTCGAGCCACACCTTCTTTCAAACTGAACTCGCTGAGTCGTCGGCCAGTCGCTACGTCATAAAATGCGACGCTGTGACCATATCTCGATGCGGCGGCGACGGTTCGACCATCGGGAGAGAACCGGGCATCTTCAAGAACGCCATGTTCACCCAACATGACGCGATGCAGTCGTAGTTCCGGTCCTTTCGCTCCCGCTTCCACGCGCCACAATCGCAACGAGTCGTCTTGATACCCTGTGGTCAGAATAAACTCTCCGCTAGGGCTCCATGAGACCGCATGGATCTCGCCCAAGTGCCCAGCCGGTTCGATGCTCCAACTGGCGAGGTCTTTGAGCGACGCCGGTTTCGTCACGATCTGCCGCACGCTGACCGGCTGCCCGGACTTCGGTTTGGGCAGCGTGGCAGGGATGTCAACCTTCGTGGCCGAGACCGGGACTTTCAACGCCTGTGGACGTTCAACATCCGCCAAGACTTCGGCGGAGTTCGTTTTCGGCGGAGTGATCGATGGGGTCTTGTTCGGAGTCAGACTGGCGACCGCTTTGGACATCGGTTTCTTGATCGCGGCACTGCTCTTGGTCTCTGGCAACGTCGGGGTGTTCGATGTTGTACTTGGTGCGGCGGGAGCGGGTTTGGGTGGCGGCAGGTCTTCCGCTTTCCCCAGCAGCTCCGCTTTCTCTGGGTCGTTCTTCCAGTTGAACTTCTGCGCGAATTCGGCGGGGGTGTAGGTGCGTTGGGAGCCGTCGGGGAGCATGGCGACGTAGACGAATTGGTCTTCGACG
>CAIJTL010000574.1 GCA_903823545.1 uncultured Planctomycetaceae bacterium | reverse complement strand
CTGATTTTTTTGGCTTTCGCCGGCGATTCGACGATCACCAATGCCTTCAAACGCTTTCCTGCCACACTGTATTCCTTCGTTGAATTTCTACATCTTGCGGCTCGATAAACCGCATTTACTTCGGCAAAAAACGACGTCCGACAGAGCACATCAAGCTCCATCAGACGGCATCACAATCGGGGGCAGACCTTGTTGCTCAATGGCCCCCGGCTACAATCCGCCCCGCTTCGGCCGGGGCAAAGAGGGGAAATACGTACTCGCCCCTTTCTTCGGCTGTCAAGGATTGATGCCGAAACGTTTTTCAGGACGACCCGACTTTTTGAGGTGTACCGTATGATTTCTATGGACTTTATCCGCCGCAATATGAAGCCGCTCATGGCTGCTATGACACTCATGGCCATGATCACTTTCGTGTTCGATGACGCGATGCGTGCGGGGAGCAGTTACCTGATTCCAGCCATCTTCGGAATGCTCTCGGGAGGCGCCGCTTTCATTTGGGGAACTCGTAGGGGCAAACAAAACGAGTACCTCGCAATGGGCGCCGTGGTCGGTGTCGTCTTTGGATTGGTCGTCATCACGTTTGCCGGCCGCGAACGAGGCGAATCGGTGACGGTCGCAGGACTGACACAACAACAAATTGCTCAATTGAAAAGCCGACGCCAAGCGGCCAATCAAATCGTCTCCGCGATCTATCAGCAGTCGCACGAAGTTCCCGAAGACATGCTCAAGAAGAATCCATTCATGGCGCAAATCGCCAACATGGATGCTCAGCAAGTCTTGCAAAACATTCAATTCAACTTCGGGCGCGAATTAGAAAAGGATGTCGTCTTCGGCGACTTGCTCCGCCGTGAAGCGAAACGTTTGAAGATTTCCGTCAACGATGATGCTGTCACGGACTTCATCAAGATGATCGCGACTTATCAGGGGCGATTTCTTCAAGGTCGCAAGCTGACGACCGCTGACTTCCGCCAGATTCGTGAGCGACTCCATTTGTCCGACCATGCAATCTACGAATTGTTGCGTGAAGAACTGGAAGCACGACTCGCCGCCGAAATGACGATACCGCGAAATCCGGTCACTCCATTGCAACGCTGGGAAGATTTTCGCAAGGTCAACACGAAGCAAGAAATCGAAGTCGCGACGATTCCTGTCGAACCTTTTGTCAAAGGAGTCCCGGAGCCTAAGGACGACGAATTGGTCGCGTTCTTTAAGACTCATGCCGACAAGTTCCCAGGCTTTAAAGGGGAACCGGGCTTCCGCCAGCCTCTTCGAGTGAAACTTGCTTATCTCGAAGCGGAATACGAAGCGATCGAAGCAACCGTTAAGCCGCCGACCGATGAGGAAGTTGCGAAATACTACGAAGAGAACAAAGAGTTCTATCGAGCTCCTGTCGTGAAGAAGGATGAAAAGAAGGACGACGAAGAGTCCAAAGAGGGAGACGATTCGAAGAAGGACGACGCAAAAAAAGAGGAAGACAATAAAGAGGGAGACGCTGCACCAAAATCGGAGCCGACTGACAAACCAGAGGCGAACAAGCCAAAATCCGATACGGAAAAACCAAAGGCGGACTCATCGGACAAGAAGTCGGAAGAAGACAAGCCAGCCGAACCAGCTAAGCCAGAGGCCAAGAAGGACGACAAGCCCGAAGAAGAAAAACCGAAGGAGAAAGACGACGCCAAGTCTGAATCAAAAGGCGCGGCCGGTGACGACAAAGTCTCGCTCGATAAGTCGGCCGATGAAGGAAAGCCGACCGATGAAAAGAAAACAGTAGAAGAGCCTAAGAAGGAAGCTCCTAAGACTGACGACGCTCCGAAAAAGGACGAGGCGAAAGACGCGCCTGCGAAGAAGGACGAGCCCGCCAAAGATGGTGATGATAAAGCCAAGGACAAAGCGCCAGCAGAAGAGTCGAAGAGTGACAAGCCTGAAGGTAGCGACAAAGCCGATGACAAAGAGAAATCTGAAGCGAAGCCAGAGCTCGTCTACAAATCCCTGGAAGAAGTGAAGGACAGCATTCACGACCAACTCTTGCGTCAGCGAACGTTGGAAAAAATGCAGTCACAGATCGAACGTGCCGTTTCCGAAATGCGCGACCTTGGATCACGAACGATTGCCGACAAGAAGGACAAGACGTACCTCTCACCCGAAGTCGTAGCCTCAAAGCTCAAGGATTTTGGGAAGACGTTGAGCCTCAAGTACGTTGAAACGCCGATGTTGTCAGCAGCCGAATTACGAGCCTCGGAAGATTTCAAGATCGGTTTGGCAACAGACCCGCAAGATGAGACTGCAGGCCGTCAACAACAAGTTGCATCCGTCATTGATCACGTATTTGGTCAACGAGGCGATTCGACGCACTCGCCAGAAATTGCCGAGGATGCAGGGACCAAGAATCGATACGCCTATTGGATCACCGAACGCAACGAGCCTCACGTCCCCAAATTTGAAGAACCGGGTGTTCGCGACCAAGTCGTGAAGGCTTGGAAGTTGAAGCAAGCAGCACCGAAGGCGGAAGAACGAGCGAAGGCACTCGCTAAGCAGGCTGTCGATCAACAAAAGCTGCTGACCGAAGTATTGGCAGGCCAGACTGTCGACGGCAGCAAGGATGGCCTGCAATTAACCGTCATTGCACCGCCCGAGTTCTCTCACTTCACTCGGCAAGGTGCGAGTGCTCCGCAACTCAATCCACTCGATACGGGAAGCCAGCCAGTGGAACTGACACAGATTCCTGGACTCGACAAGATCGACGAAGACTTCATGAAGGGTGTTGATCGGATGAAGCTGGGAGCAACTGATGTTGTTCCAAATGCGGATCGCACTGGTTTCTTCGTCATTCACTTGAAGGCACGTATGGACGTCGCCGCAGATGACGAAGCACCTCAATCCAAAGAGTTCCTGGAAAAGTGGCCGTTCTCCGTCGCTGCCGACCAACTGGCCTCTGTCGAGACAATGCCATTACGGCGTGACTGGTCTGAATCGATCGAACGAAAATACAACGTCGTTTGGCCGGTGAAGTAGGAATGAGTTGCGTTCCATATAGAGCAAGACGCGCGAGCAAGTTGATCGGTCTTGATCACTCGCTCGCGCGTCTTGTTTTTGCCTTGGGCTTAAAGAGCTTCTAACCGCGAGAGAATGTCGGCGGGCAGCACGAATGCCTCGTTGATCTCACTCACCGGATCGATGAAGACGTCACCTGCATCACCGCCGCCGGTCAACGTGTCGACGTTTCCTTGGCCATTGATCGTGTCGTCTCCTTGACCTCCATTGAGCGTGTCAAAGCCCGCGCCACCCAGCAACGAATCGTTGCCGTCCCCACCTAGAAGCGTGTCGTTACCCGCCATTCCATTCACGACATCGCTTCCGTCTCCGCCATTCAAGCCATCGTTGCCATCACCGCCGAGCAGCGTGTCGTTGCCGTCGCCACCGATAATCGTGTCGTCTCCAACAGCACCGTCGATACTATCATCGCCATCTCCGCCATGGATGAGGTCGTTACCGTTTTCTCCCATGATGGTGTCGTTCCCTTCTCCACCATCTATCGCATCGTTTCCACTGCCGCCGATCATCGTGTCGTTCCCGATGCCGCCGTTCATCGAATCGTCGCCGGTGCCGCCTGTGATGCTGTCATCGCCGTCGCCGCCACTAAGTGTATCGTTGGCGTCTCCACCATCGACCTTGTCGTTCCCGGCATCGCCATTCACGGTGTCGCTGCCAAGATCACCTCTCATGTTGTCATCGCCGTCACCGCCACTGACGCTGTCGTTGCCAGCACCGGAGTTGATTGCATCGTTACCGTTGCCGCCAAGAATCGTGTCGTTGCCGCCGTTCGCGATGATCGAGTCGTTGTCGTCACCACCTTCGATCAGATCACCACTCGATGAGCCGGTGATCGTGTCATTGCCAGCCCCGCCAACCATTCGCAGAATGACGTTCCCCATCGATAGACCAGCGGCATTGATGATGTCGGTTCCGTCGCCACCATTCAGAACAACTAACGCCGCCCCTAAGCCGGAGAGTGCTTGAACGTTGATCGTGTCGCCACCGCCAAGAGCATTGATTTCAACTTGGATGATCGACGGATCGACGAACAACGCTTGGGCTCCGTCAGCAACTTTGATTTGCGAGTTGTTCTTGGAAACCGTGTAGGTGTTTGAACCAGCGGAGCCGTTGACCTGAGCGATATCGTATCCGCCGCTGCTGCCGAACGTGTCTGTGCCATCCGCCGCTCCAGCCCAGATGAGCGTGTCATCCCCTGCTCCACCGTTAACGAAATCATTGCCCGTCCCGCCATTTACGGAGTCAGATCCGTCACCTCCGCTGACAGTATCATTTCCCGCGTTGCCAAGAACAGAATCCGTTCCCTGGCCGCCGTCGAGTGAATCGTTACCGATGCCACCGCTCAGAGAGTCATCACCGGCTCCTGCCAGCACAGTGTCATTGCCGTCATTACCCAGGAGCGTATCGTTCTCTTCGATTCCCGCGACATCAACTGAGCCAGTGGCGTCGAGCTTGTCGTTACCGGTTCCTCCATCAAGTTGATCAGAGCCCGCCGCATCGACGAGCGAATCATCGCCTGTGTTACCGAAGATCAGATCATCGCCGACGCCGCCGTCGATTGTGTCGTTCTGATTGCCGCCCGAAAGATTGTCGTTGCCGATGTCGCCGGTCAGCGAATCGTTGCCGTCGCCACCATTGAGGATGTCATTACCGTCGTTGCCGTTGAGCGTGTCGTTGCCAAGACCGCCAAGCAGACTGTCGTTGTCATTTCCGCCAGCAACCGAATCGTTGCCCGCACCAGCATCAACAGTGTCGAGACCATCTTCACCTTGAATGCTGTCGTTCTCACTCCCGCCGAAAATCGAATCATCGCCGGTCGAACCAAAGATCGAGTCGTTACCAGATTCGCCATTGAGCGTGTCGTTGCCGTCATCCCCTTTGATGATGTCGTTACCAGCACCACCGAGAATGCTGTCGTTCCCCGCTCCACCAACCAAGCTATCGACGCCGTCACGACCACCGATCTTGTCGTCACCCGCGCCACCGTCGATTGTGTCGGCTCCGTCTTCTCGCAAGATGTTATCGATCGAACCGAGCAAATCGTCACCCGCTCCGCCGGTGATCGAGTCATTTCCATCACCACCACGAATCGTGTCGTTGCCGCCGTTGCCGCTGATTGTGTCGTTGCCATTTCCACCAACGAGCGATTCGGCGAAGTCATCGCTGCCGGTGATCAAGTCCGCTCCGTCACCACCGTTGACGTTCAGACTTGTCAGCCCTGTGAACGCGCCCGATGTGACTCCACTGACGTTGATCACGTTGTTGCCGCCGCCGCCAGTGACGTTCAATGTGACGATGCTCACCGCCGAAATCGAAGCGGCAGATAAAACCGCAACGCCGTCGTCGAGCACTTGCACCTTCGTTGGATCGGACGGATTTGCCTGCACAGTGATTGCGTCGTTGCTGTCTGAAGTGACGCTCAACACGTTGCCCGGCAGAAGCAGCGCGGTCACCGTCAATAGAGTTCGTTGTTCGAGCGATTCCATCTGCGGCAGCGCTCGCACCGACCGACGTGAACCGCGTGACTTTAAACTCGACCGAACTGACTGCAACCAACTTGAGAAACGCATCGTGCGGACCTTGCTGCTGAGGGAATATGCGATGGGCAACAAACAGCGATGGCGTTCTCTGCCAACGCTCGCTCCGAAACGTTGCCACCGAAATGACGGATTGCCAAATCGCTGGCGACTCAATTTCTCCGATTGCTCGGACGGCCAAGATCACGACCGCTGCGACAACTAAGTCGCACGCCGTTTCACCACAGCGAGCCTAAACATGCGAAATCGGCTCAAGTTTCCCACGGTCTAATGCAGGCAGGAATTTTGTCGACGGTTCGACTGCGGCAAATGCCCAGCCGCAAGTCCTCTTTGAGCGTTTGGCGAGCTTGGCTATGGTCCCGCCCCTCCGGAAAACGGACCGAACTACCGATCGACTCACGGATGAATTTCATGCTTAATCTCACCCGGCAATTTCACGTCGTGCGGCTATCGATGCTGATTTTTTGCGTGTTATTTCGATTCAACACGACTTTGATTTCAGCCGCCGAATCCGTTGAGCCTGACGCAATGGTTCTTGAACAAGAGACCCGCACGTTTCGAGCTTTCGTGGACGGACGAGAGCGTGGCCGACTCGTGACGCAATTCACAAAGCGGAGCAACGGGACGGAAACTGTTCGAGGTGAAGCAGAATTGAATTTCAACTTCGTCGTTTATCGCTATAGATACACGTCGATCGGAACAGAAACATGGAAAGACGGCCGCTTGGTCCGTCTTGCAAGTGAGTCGAACTACAACGGCGACAAATATGTTCTGCAGGCGACGGCGACGGACGAATTGTTGGAATACGAAGTCAACGGCGAAGCTCAACGTGCTGCGACAGACGCATTGATTACCACCCATTGGCGCGAACCGAGCGTGGAAAAAGTAGGCCGGAAGCTGACGGTGCTCGATTCAGACAAGGGACAGCAGCGCTTCGGAACACTCGAAAAAGTCGGGACCGAAAAGACGACCGTGGCAGGCGAAGAGATCAACGTCACTCATTATCGCATTCGAGGCGACGTTGAAGTTGACGTCTGGTATGACGAGGCACGTCGCTTGGTCCGACAAGACTCCATGGAATCTGGTCACCGCATGATTTTGGTATTGAGCAAAACTCAACGCTACGATTAGGGACGCAATAACTTACCGATGTTTTCAAGCACGACGCCCCAGCGAGTGGTCATTGCGAGGAACCACTCGCTGGGCGTCGTGCTAAGAACGGGAATACGTCTTCATACTGGACTCAGAACTTTTGGGCGGCCAACCTCCAAGTAGAGTTGAGTAATCAAAATACTTGAGGAGTGTGGCTCAATCATGCGTGTGATGTTGACGTTCGTTGTGATTGCCTTGGCGTCCGTTGCTTCGCTGGCGTTCGCTGACGAGTTGCCTTTGCTCAAAACTGGTGCATTGGAGTGGTCGGAGAAGGAACTGCCCGATCGTTTGATGGACGGGGCTCACAAGTTCGTCGAGCGGAAGATCGCCGAGTCGGTCACGTCGCGTGCGAAGTTATGGGCTCGCGATTTTTCTTCCAAAGAAGCGTACTCGAAATCGGTTGAATCCAATCGGAATCAGCTTCGCACAATCATCGGTGCCGTCGACTCCCGACGGCCTGCCAACATGGAGCGATATGGCGACGACGATTCTTCGGCAATGGTCGCGGAGACTGATCGCTATCGCGTTGAGCAAGTCCGTTGGCCAGTGCTCGATGGCCTTTGGGGAACAGGCTTGCTCGTGCAACCGAAGGGTGAAGCGGTTGCTTGTGTTGTCGTCGTCCCCGATGCCGATCAGTCGCCGGAACAATTGCTGGGCCTGCTGCCGGGCATCCCCGTTTCGTCGCAGATCGCGCGACGATTGGCGGAGAACGGCTTTGAGGTGATCGTGCCACAGACGATTCGGCGTG
>CAIJTL010000573.1 GCA_903823545.1 uncultured Planctomycetaceae bacterium | reverse complement strand
TGCTGACTTATGCCCTCGGCAGAGGTCTCGAATACTACGACCGGCCCGCAATCGAGCGAATCACAACCGCCTTGAGCCAAAACGGCTATCGATACTCAACCCTCATCGTCGAAACAGTGAAAAGCGAACCATTCCGATTAAGACGAGGTAAGTCGGCGGGGGAGTAAGAATGACCAAAGCTAAGAATTGCAAAGCGACTTGTGAGATTTCCAGATCAACAAACGCGTCAACTTGGTTAGCTTGTTGATGATCGAACTCAATGACCTGTTTTCTCTCTCGAACATAGTTTCCTTCCTTCTATGCCATTCCCTGCGTTCTTCTTGCCAACGCGTTGAATTGCAGCCCACCTGAAAGGCCACCATGACGTCTCAACTTTCACGACGAACGATTCTTCGAGGTCTCGGCGCTTCTGTGGCTTTGCCCTGGCTGGAAGCGATGGGGCCGCTGACTGCTTGGGCTGATGGTGCGACGAAACCGGAGCAAGCGGCTCCGAATCGTATGGCGTTTTTGTATGTGCCGAACGGCTGCAATATGGCCGATTGGACCCCGAAGACCGAAGGCGCCGATTACGAATTGCCCGCGATCTTGAAGCCACTGGAAGCAGTCCGGTCGAAGTTCTCTGTGTTGACAGGACTGACGGCAGACAAAGCTCGACCGCATGGCGATGGTGGCGGCGATCATGCTCGAGCGCTGGGAGCGTTTCTGACAGGCGCTCAACCACGCAAGACAGACGGTACTGATATCAAAGCTGGCACGTCAGTCGACCAAGTGGCCGCTTCACGAATTGGCGAAAAGACTCGGCTGCCGTCGCTCGAAATCGGTACCGAGGCAGGGGCCATGGCCGGGAACTGCGACTCGGGTTACTCCTGCGTTTACTCATCAACCATGGCGTGGAGATCGGCCACGCAACCGCTTCCAAAAGAGGTCAATCCAAAACTGGTCTTCGAGCGACTCTTCAGTTCCGTTCCAGACGCCGATCGAGTCAAACGAGACGTTCGTCGCAAGAGCGTGCTCGACTTCGTCCGTGAGGACTCGAAGGACCTTAGTCGCAGTCTCGGTGTCAACGATGTGAGAAAGCTCGACGAGTATTTCAGCTCAGTTCGCGATATCGAACTTCGCATCGAACGAGCGGCCAAGTTGCCGCCAGTGAAGACGCCCGATGTCCCCACACCTGCTGGTATTCCGGGTGACTTCCAAGAGCATCTGCGACTGATGTGCGATCTCTTGGTGTTGGCGTTTCAAACCGATAGCACTCGCGTCGGCACGTTTGTGTTGGCGAACGAAGGTAGCAACAAGCCGTACCCGTTCATCAATGTCCCCGAAGGCCATCACGACCTTTCGCATCATGGCAACGACGAAGCGAAGAAGGCGAAGATCCGTGACATCAACACATTCCACGTCAAACAACTGGCCTACTTGCTGGAGAAGTTGAACGCGGTCAAAGAGGGTGACGGCACGCTGCTGGACCACTGCATGTTGGCCTACGGCAGCGGCAACTCAGACGGCAACGCCCACAATCACGACAACCTCCCGCTCCTGCTTGCTGGCGGCGGTTGTGGCACGCTCACACAAGGTCGCCACATCGTCTATCCGAAAGAAACCCCGCTCAACAATCTGTGGGTCTCGATGCTCAACCGCATGGAAGTCAACCTCGATCGACTCGGAGACAGCACGGGGGCATTGAGTCTGAGTTGACACCAATGATCCAAGGTGCGAGTGAATTTGTTCGACAAAGGCACGACGACTTCCATTCGGGGGGGCGGAGTAACCCGCGTCTGTAGGACTACCCAACACATACGCGTGACGCTGAATGATTACCCCTGCGCCCGCAGGGCAGGGGGGGCGAAGGCGAACTCGAAGGGGTCGTGGTTTTTCCAGTTCGAGAAGTCGGGGATGTGGTATTCGCGAATCTTCTCGG
>CAIJTL010000572.1 GCA_903823545.1 uncultured Planctomycetaceae bacterium | reverse complement strand
TCGGTAACAAAAAGCCTCTTTCTCCGTGTCTTCCGTGCGTTCCGTGTCCCAATAGCGCAACTTCACAAAGCGTAAGCGAGGGCGAGCGCGGCAGAACGCGAGTCTTCCTGCCACTCGCCCTCGCTTGCGCTTCGGGTTAGTGTGGGCAACCACCTTTTGCAGTGTGAAAAACTGGCTCGCCCTGAAGCACGAGAGACTTCGGTTGAGTTCGATTTGTGAGAGTGTTAGCGTCGATAAAAGTTCGCCTCTGTTTGCAACTATCCGTGGGGACCGTTTTCCATGCTGACATTTTGGGGCCACCAAAATCGTTGTTGTGACAACATTAGCCGCCGCAACTTCTTGCAGGTTGGGGCTCTTGGCCTGGGTGGGATGACGCTGACGGATGTGCTGCGGTTGCGAGCGAGGGCTCAAGAAGCTGGTACCAACGATAAACGCTCGACTCCGCGGTCGGTCATCATGATCTGCCTCGCCGGTGGGCCGAGTCATCTCGATATGTATGATCTCAAGCCAGATGCACCGTCGGACTATCGCGGTGAGTTTCAGCCGATTCGCAGCAATGTCCCCGGCTTTGACATTTGCGAGCACATGCCGTTGCAGGCTCAGATCGCGGACAAGTTGGCGTTGGTTCGCACGGTGCAATTTGTTGAACCGATGCAGCATGAGTTGGAAGAGGTCTACACCGGCTTCATCAAGTCGGCGAAGCGACCAACGTTCGGTTCCATCGTGAGCCGGTTTCGTGGTGCCGACAGCACGCTTCCGCCATATGTCAGTCTCGAATACAGCCAGGGAGTCACCAGCTACGAAAACCCTCAGTATGTCGGAGCGGCTCATTCGCCATTGCACATCGCAGGTGGTGACGGAGTACGGAATCTCGGATTGCTCAATGGAATTTCGCGAGCGAGATTTGATGATCGCCGTGGCTTGTTGAATTCGTTCGATGACGCCCGTCGCGAAATCGATGCCTGCCGCGACCGCTTGGATTTAGACGCTTTCACGCATCAGGCGTTCGACATCATCTCGTCTCCGAAGGCTCGCGATGCGTTCGATCTCAGCAAGGAATCGCCTGAGACCCTGGCTCGCTACGGCAAGCGCGATGACAAATACATCTACGTCGGACAAACGGCGGATTCTGTTTGGGACAGCCAAAAGTTTCTGCTCGCTCGCCGCTTGGTTGAGGCGGGAGTTCCTGTGGTGACAATGCGAATGGGCATTTGGGATCACCACGGCAACGTCATTCAACAAGTCGGCGGCAAGAGCATCTGGCACAGTTTGAAAAGTGTATTGCCGCTGCTCGACCGTTCAATTCACACGCTCGTCACTGACTTGCACGAGCGAGGTCTCGACAAGGAAGTGCTCGTCCTTGTTTGGGGTGAGTTTGGTCGAGCGCCAAGAATTTCATTGAGCGGTCGCGATCACTGGCCCGATGCGAGTTTCGCGTTGTTTGCTGGTGCCGTCCCCGGCGGCCAAGTCATCGGCCAAACCGACCCACATGGCGAACGACCACTGACGCGATCGGTCAGTGCTCAGAATGTGCTCGGCACGATCTACCACGCGCTGGGAATCGACTACACGCAGAAGCTCAACGACTTCAGCGGCCGCCCGATGCAGTTGCTCGACAACGGCCAACCGATTGCTGAATTGGTGGTGTGATCGTGTTTGCTGCGCGAGTGATTGCGCCGAGAAAGTTGTCACTGCAATTGCTAAGCTTCGCGACCTTCGCCTCCCGCCGAACTCCCACCATCAGGGATCTCCCGATTCCCGCAAACACGAGCCCACACTCATGCCATCTTTTGCTGATCCCGCTCGCCGCCAGTTCGTCGCTTGGTTTTTCCTCGCCTGTTGGATCATGCCACTTTCATTTCACGAACGTGATGTGTTCGGAGCGGAGTCGTTTCCTGAAACTGTGCTGCCGTTTGTGAAGACCTACTGCGTTGAATGCCACAATTCAAAGACGACCGAAGGGCAACTTGATCTGACGAAGTACACAACGGCGGAAGCGGTGGCGGCCGATTATCGGAAGTGGGAGCACGTCGTCACGTTTGTCACCAAGGAAGAGATGCCGCCGCCGGATGCCAAGCAGCCGACACAGGCCGAGCGGGCTGAAGTGTTGGGTGTGCTGGGGAAGTTAATGCTGCAAGAGGCTCGCAAGACAGCGGGCGATCCGGGGGGTGTGCTGCCGAGGCGGTTGAGCAACGCCGAGTACAACAATGCGATCCGCGATCTGACCGGCGTCGACATTCGGCCGGCCGATTCGTTTCCGATCGATCCTGCTTCGGGCGAAGGATTCAGCAACACGGGCGAGGCACTCGTCATGTCGCCGAACCTCTTCTAGAAGTACTACGCGGCCGCGCAGCTTGTGGCCGATCATTTGTTGCTCACGCCGACGCAGATGTCGTTCGCTCCGCATCCGGTGGTGACGTTTGCCGACCAGAAGAAGTTGACCGAGCAAGCGATTCTCAGTTTCTATGAGCGGCACAAAGTCGATTACGCG
>CAIJTL010000571.1 GCA_903823545.1 uncultured Planctomycetaceae bacterium | reverse complement strand
TGCAGTGCGATGTCTCAAGCGGGAACAGTCAGCAACAATCGTCGAGCTTCGGTCGAGACTCCGACCAGCCGACATTCGCGCCGAGGACGGTCGCACCTCGCTCTTGGTTTCAGCCGTCATTTGCCAGTCGCACGAGCAATTCACTCAGCGACCGCGTTGATGTATTGGCCTGATCCTGACAACTCCGACACGCGATGGCGCAATTCTCGCCGAACCGTGTTGTGAAAGTTCACAGGATGCGGGCATTGTGCAAGAAGCCCCCAGAACGGCTGTGGACAATGCGCCCATCGGATCGAATAAAGAGTGCGATCTGCAAGAGATGACGGTATTGCGTTTCTCGCCGTCACGCTTTTTTAGGATTCAACCTCATGGCCACAACCGCCTCGTCAGCGCTAACCGCCGGAACAACTGCGGATGTCAGCCGTGATCAATTTCTGAAGCTCTTGGTAGCTCAACTTCAAGCCCAAGATCCTTTGGAGCCAATGAAGAACCAAGAGTTCACCGCTCAGTTGGCTCAGTTTTCACAACTGGCTGGAATCGAAAAACTCAATGCCAACTTCGGTGATTTGCTTGCCATGCAACAGATCACTCAAGGAGCAGGACTGATCGGCAAAAGTGTGACTTACACTGCGGCAGACAAAACGACTCACACAGGAAACGTCGAAGGATTCACCGTCAGCGACGGCCATTTACAGCTTCAAATCGACGGCAAGCCCATACCGATTACACAAGTCCAAGGAATGATTGCCGCCGCATAACGCATATGACCACGAATGAGAGAAGTCGCATTTGCACGTTGAGTGATAACTGTGACAAACGAGATTGGAATGCCAAGTTTGGAAAACGTGGCGACCAGTTTGACGAGATAAAGGAGTAGCTCAGGAGACGTGACGGATCACGTGGGGCAAGGACGCGCGAAACATCGCCCTCGCACGATTGATACGTCACACATGAGTAACTCACTCGCCGCCAGTTCGTCTGGTCTACGGGTCCACCAACAGATGTTGGATGTCGTCGGCAACAACTTGGCCAACGTCAACACGCCCGGTTACAAGAGCCAGCGTATCCGCTTTTCGAATCAGTTTTCGGTCTTGCTAGAGTCCAGCAGCGGACCATCGGACAATGCGGGTGGCAAGAATCCGGTTGAGATTGGACTTGGCGTCCAGGTCGCTGGCGTCGATACCAAGTTCGCACAAGGAACCACCGAGTCCACGGGCAACAAGCTTGACCTGGCCATTCAAGACAACGGCTTCTTCCTTGTCCGACACGACAAGGACTATCTCGTAGGTCGCGCTGGCGCATTCTCGGTCGACTCCAAGAACTATTTGGTTGACTCCTCGACTGGAGACAGGCTTCAACGCGTTGGAACAATCGGTGAAGGGACGGCAACGGCTCCCGCATTTCAGATCCCAGGCGACAACGACATTTCAATCCGCAACGGCATTACGATTCCAGGCAAGGCGACTCAGAACATTACGTTTCGTGGCAACTTGGATGCTCGCGCCGACTTACCTTTGGCAACCGTATTGATGTCGGCAATGCCACTCACTGCAAACGGTCAACCCGCGACGCTGTCGACTCCCCTTGATGCCCTCGATCAAACAAATGCTTCATATGACGCAGGTGATCGAGTTCTGATCCAGGGTTCCAGAGCCGACGGTTCATCGTTTGACACAGCGTTTACCGCGATTGGTTCGGGAACGGATACGGTCGGCTCCTTGTTGAGCACGATTAATACTGCGTTACTTTCCGGAACTCCCGGACTCGGTGCGACTGCGGCGTTAGATAGTTCCGGTCGCATCGTATTGACAGCCAATAAACCCGGACCATCGAAGTTAACTCTGTCTTTAAACAGCGATCCTGCTGACGCAGTCGCCGCATCTGGTGTCACGGACTTCACGGCATTTACTCGTACTGTCGAGGGACGCGCGGGGGGAAAAACGACGACCGTCATGGAGATCTTCGACGGGCAGTTTGCGGCACACAACGTCACCTTTACCTTCCAAAAACAAACTTACAATTCGTGGAACTTGATTGCCTCGCTTGAGGACGGAGCCGGAACAATCAACCGGTATGGCGAAGACAATGCCGTTTATGGATTTCGATTTAACGAAAACGGCTCCTTTGCGGGAATCGATGGAACGGCAAAAGCGCAAACTTTGGCAATGACCAAAGCTCTCACGGTGGGCCAAACTCCAGCGACTTTGACGACACCGCTCGACGATCTCGACCAACATCTTCAAGGTGCTTACGACTCGGCTGACGTACTCACGATTACCGGCACGGATCGCGACGGACGAGCTATTACTCCCGTCAATTTTTCTCCGGCTGGAAAAACGGTGGGGGACTTAATCGATGCGATTAATGACGCATTCCACACAGCGACGGCGACGCTCGATTCGTCGGGCAATATTCTGCTGTCATCTGATACGACCGGCCAAAGCGAATTGTCGCTGCAATTGGTAGACGGCCTCTCGAATGTTGGAACAACTTCCTTCGGATCATTTACAGAAGCTGTCAGCGGCAGTGACGGTGATGACAACATCACGTTTGAGATGTCCAATGTCTCCGGGTTCGGTTCACGTCAAACGATTCAACTATCGTTCGGTTCACAGAACGGATTTGATGGTCTAACGCAATTCGGTGGGTTCAATTCTGCTGCGTCCACTGACCAGGATGGCTTTGCTCAAGGGACTCTCGTCGATCAAGAAGTCCAGCAAAACGGCGTCATCATGGGCCAATTCAGCAACGGTAGGACTGAGCCACTCGCTCAGATCGCAATTGCCACATTTGCCAACTCACAGGGTTTGGAACGAGTCGGCAACAACTACTTCAAACCAAATCCGAGTTCCGGAACGCCGATTATCACGACGGCTCAAGCAGGCAATGCCGGGTCGATTCAAAGCGGGGTACTAGAAAGTTCCAACGTTGACGTGGGAGTCGAGTTCACTCAATTGATCGCCGCTCAACGCGGCTTCCAAGTCAACGCGAGAGCATTTAGCATCGCCAACCAATTGCTCGAAGAAACCGCGAACTTGTTACGTTAAGCCCGAATGGTGCTGACGTGCAAAGGAACTGCTGATGGCTCGCATCATCCCTCGAAAACGAACAATCCTGGGAGGAACACTCGCCGTTGGTCTGGTAGCGGGAATATTTCTTTCGGGAAAGTTGCCACATTTAGGCAGCGGCATCGGTTTGGGAACAGGCGGCGACGGACTCCTTGGCAAGCCGAGTGCTAAAGAGGTCTCAGTGAGCACTGGGAATGATCATCAGAAATCAGCAGCTCACCACGACGAAGTTGAGGCGATGGACAAGGGGAAGCCGTCCAAGCCAAAACGTAATGATGCCGCTCCGGCTGACGATGTCCTGACAATTTTGGTCGAAGACCGACACTACGCCGTTTGGCGAAAGACTCGCAAAGGGAACGGCTACTTCCCTGCGGATTTGGAAAAGCTCGTGGAACTGGCGTCGAAGGCTCAGCCCAACGACGACGGCGTTCGAGTTCGCATCCTTCGCAGCAAGTCCGCTCGAATTACCGCGTGGAAAGCGTTGCAATCTGGACTCGTCGAAGCTGGCATTCCAGCGGAGTCAATCATTGTTTCGAAGGACTTAGTCGATTAGCTGCATTTGATCTGCGAGAGATCACGACATCGTCTTCAATGTGATAGCTTTTCGCTTCGACCACTTTCTGAATGGCCAGCAGGGTTCGGACAATCGTTCCGTAACGAAACAATCTCTTAAGCAAACACGGCTCTTGTTGACGTTCGCCTGTCGCAGTCAATGTCGAGCAAGTTAAAGTGTCAGAGCGAAAAATCGGAGGATTAGTACTCTGGTCGATCCTAAAAAACAGCAGGGTGTGTCATCGGTGGGAGAGAAGTGCGATGTCTGATGCTGGATTGCGAATGAATCATCAACATGCGGTTGGACTATCACGACGCGAGCTACTGCAGGTTGGTTACTCCGGGTTGATGGGCGTTGGCCTGTCGCAAATATCCAGCCAAGGCGCGAGAGCGGCAAACGAGTCGGCAATTGGCAGTTCCGCATCCAAGAAACCAAAGTC
>CAIJTL010000570.1 GCA_903823545.1 uncultured Planctomycetaceae bacterium | reverse complement strand
TAGTCGCGAAGCGACGTCAGCACTTAGCCTCGGACGTCAGTCCGAGGAATGATTCCAGATTTCACGATGTAAGCGGCGAAGCGGCGACAGGAATTCACAGGTATGGCTGCTGTCGCCGTTTCACGGCTGAGATGGTTCGATCCGTTCAAAATCCTTGGGCTAACGCCCAAGGCTATCTGCTGCCGTCGCTTCGCGACTATGAAAACGCGCAACTTCAAAACTCACACTTCAGGTCAATCCTATCGTTTCGTCTCTTCTCGGCGCGCGGCGATCGGCCAGATTGCTTCGACCTTTTCTCCACGCATGGCGTAGATGCGGTCGTAGAGATAGGTCGTTGGGTCGCAATGAGGCACGATGAACTCCAGGCGGTCACCGATCTGAGGCAGCTTGGCTCCTGGCTCCGCAGTGAGGATGCCGAACTCATCGCCGCCGCGATTGTAGATCAGATTCGACCAACCTTTGGCTTCGGGCTTAAAGGAAGTCGTTGTGTCGATTGCCTTCGTTCCCGCATCGACCGAGACGCGATCGGCGTGCGTTGCATTCACGACGGTGGTGAGCACGGTCAGGCTGTGTTGGAAGTCCGTGTAATTCTGGCCGCTCGTTTTGCCGCCGATCACGCGGTAGTCGATATCCATGAAAACGTAAGAACCCACTTGCAGTTCGGTCACACCACGAATCTCGCTGTCGATGTTGTAAGTGCCGGTGCTGCCGCCGGAGAGGATGCGGGCGTCGAAACCCGCTTTGTTCAACAACTCACGCGTTTCGACTGACTTCGCCATCGCATCGCGCGACGCCTTTTCGCGAGCCTCAAAGCCGACAACATGCGAAGCATGTCCGGCATAAGACTGCACGCCGCAAACTCGCAGTCGTTTGTGCTTCTCAATGAACTGAGCCAGCTCAACCGCAGGCTGACCGGGCAGAACTCCGGTTCGCCGATCGCCGATATCAACATCAACAAGCAGATCCACGTTGACGTTCGCGGTCTCGGCGGCCGCAGCTAACAACTCCACCTCGCGAGTATGACCAACGGCCAACAGCACTCGTTGACCATGCTGGACGAGCGACATCATGCGAGCAATTTTCACCGGTTCGACAATCGGCGATGTCAGGAGCACTCCGGGAATTCCCGCCGCGACCATCGCTTCCGCTTCTTGAATGGTCGCACAACAAATTCCGATCGCCCCCGCCGCGATTTGTCGCTTGGCGATGTCCGGGCATTTGTGTGTCTTTGCGTGAGGCCGGAAGTTCACTCCCGCTCCTTGGCAATGATCGGCCATCGTCTTCACGTTGGACTCGAACAGATCCAGATCAAGCAGCAGAGCCGGTGTTGGCACATTGGCCTTGTTGAACTTTGTCGGATCGATATCAGCACACAGAGGTTCTTGAGTCGTCACGATGCACTCCCAAAAGGGTAGCCCGAACTCAGTCAGAGTTCGCGAGTCGTGAAAGTAACCCGAAGCATCAAGAAGGGCGAGCGTTTGACAGCAGACTCCGCACGGATAAGCCAACAGCTTCTCTCACACTAACGGGAGTGCAACGCCATCGCAGATCGGCAGCGGTCGATTGAGCATGTCGTAGATCATGGCTTTTGGTGAGATGCCGAGTGCTCGGAAAATTGTGGCGTGAACGTCCGGCGGAGTGCAGGCGAGTGACTTCGGAAATGCCCCTTTGCTGTCGGTGCTGCCGTAGACTTGGCCACCTTGAATCCCGCCACCGGCGAACGCAATGGAGTAGGCATCGGGATAATGATCGCGTCCTGCCGCACCATTGATGCGTGGAGTGCGTCCGAAATCCGTCAGCATCACGATCAGTGTTTCAGCAAGCGTGCCTCGATCTGCCAGGTCTTGCAGGAGTGCGGCCACCGATCGGTCATAAACAGGGAGCAAACGGTTCTTCAGTCGATTGAAGTTGTCGCCGTGTGTGTCCCACATGTCTCCCGACGCGCCGTTGAGATCGCCCGCTGCTAAGCAAACTTGGACGACGGGAACTCCCGCTTCAGTCAGTCGGCGAGCCAACAGCAAACTCTGCCCGGCGATGTGATTGCCATACGACTCACGGACTTTCGGGTTCTCGTTGTCAAAGTTGTAAGCGTTCTTCACTGCCGAGCCGACCAAGATCTCTTCTGCGAGCGAATGAAAATGTTTGTAGCTGTCGTTGTCGCTAGGCTGACCAGAGGGGAGCTGCAATGAAGCCAGCAATTGCCTCCGAGAGTTCAGCCGATGGACGTCGACATCATTCAGATTCAAGACCTCAGAACCGAGTGTTCGCGAGACGCCAGCGAATGGTTCGCCGCCAGACGGCCGCATCACAATCGGATCGTACTTCACTCCCAACCAACCTCCGTATTCGCCCGCTTGTAGAGTTCCGTTATCAACAAACGGATATGGGACTCGAACCGCGTTAGGAACACCTCGTGGTGCCGAACGAAATTTGGAGATCACTGCTGCGATCGACGGCCAATCGTCTGGCATCGGTGGAATGTTTCCCGCTCGCGGAGGCTTGTGCCCCGTGAGGTTCCAGAACATACCGCGACCATGTGCGGCATCGTCATGGTGAATCGATCGAACGATCGCCAACTTGTCGGTGTGTTGCGCGAGTCGCGGCAGGTGCTCACCAATCTGTATGTCCGGCACGACGGTCGAGATCGGTGAGAATTCTCCACGCACTTCCGCTGGAGCATCCGGCTTTAAGTCGAACGACTCCAAATGACTCATCCCGCCCCATGCGAAAATGATGATGCACGATTTCGCTTTTGCGGTGGATTCCGTGTCGGCCAGTGCAGTCGAACTTCGCAACTGCAAGTAACCGGGTAGCGACAATCCACCAATCCCCGCCACCACGTTGCGACGTGACATGGACAATCCCGATGTCGATGCGAATGACGTTTGCGACATGTGGTTTCAGCCTCGTGACGGGATTCGATGGTTTCACAGCTTCTTGTAGCATGGTTTTCCAAAC
>CAIJTL010000569.1 GCA_903823545.1 uncultured Planctomycetaceae bacterium | reverse complement strand
TGGACTTTTCGCCGGGTGCAAAGATCAGCGTGCCGGATTGCGTCGAGTAGTCGCTGTTGGCGAGAGCGGTTCCGTTCGTGGTCACGAAGTTGACGCTCACGGCTTGGCCGCTGATGACGGAGAGCGTGACGGTGAAGGTGGCGTTCGTCGTCCCGAAATTACCCTCAATCACAGCGACATCATTGATCGTCAGCGACGGGACCGCGTCGTTGTCCGCAATCGTGGCGAGGGCTTGGCTGTCGATCAGGCTGGCGTTGATTGCATTGGACAGGTTGATGAAGAAAGTCTCGTTCGCTTCATCCAGAATGTCGCCGTAGAACGGAACAGTGAATGATTTCGAGAGCGTGCCAGCGGCGAGGATCAGAGTTCCGGAGGACGCGGCGTAATCGACTCCGGCGAGTGCGGTGCCGTCGGTGGTGGCATAGTCGACGCTGACCGACTTCCCGCTGGCGGCAGACAACGAGACTGTGAAGCTCGCTAAGGCTTGCCCCGAATTCGCTTCGTAGAGCACGACATCTTTGATCGACATGGTCGGCGGCGCATCGTCGTCGGTGATGTTTCCGGTCGCTCGGTTGTCGGCGATGGTGGCGTTGGTCGCGCTCAGGAGGTTCACGAAGAACGTCTCGTCGAGTTCGTCCAAGAGGTCAGGTCGGATCACGACAGAGATTGGCCTCGTTGTGGTCCCGGCGGGGAAGTTCAGCGTTCCGTAATTGGAGGTGTAGTCGGCAGGTGCGAGAGCGGTGCTGCTCGAAGTGTTGTAATTGACGGTTACAACCTTGCCGCTGGGATTAGAGAGGCTGACCGTGAATGTCGCGATCGTTTGACCGGAGCTTCCTTCGACCACGCTGACGTCATTGATCGACAGCGACGGGACAACATCATTGTCAGTGATCGTGCCGAGTCCCTGGCCGTCGGCGATGCTGGCGTTGATTGCGTTCGACAGGTTGAGGAAGAACGTCTCGCTCGTTTCGGGCGACAGGTCGCCGACGATCGGCACGGAGATTGTCTTCGAGTTCATTCCCGCCGGGATCGTCAGTTGACCGGCGATCGCCGTGTAGTCGCTGGGGGCGGTCGCGGAATCATTCGCGGTCGCATAGTTGAGCATCACGTCTTGCTCGCTGGCGGCGGAGAGCAGCACGGTGAAGGTGACGTACGACAGGCCGGAGTCCCCTTCGACGATGCTGACATCATTGATCGACAGCGAGGGGATGACGACATCGACTTCTACTTGATTGCCGAAGTCGCGGTCGTTGATCGACAGGCCGCCGGAGATGATGACGTCTTGGCCGCCGCTGAATGGCGCGGTCGGAGTGAAGCCGGGTTGCACGATTTCGCGGACATGATGCGTGCCATCGCGGAGTCCATAGAACGAATAATTGCCGTTCGCGTCCGTGGTGGTCGTGATGTCCTCATTGCCGTAGGTGATCTGCATGGACCAGCTCAGCAGTTGGCCCACGTTGCCAAGGGCCTTGTCATCCATGCGCAGCTTCCAAGTGCCGTTCGGATCGCGACCGTCGAGTTGGGCCAAATCAAAGTACGGTCTGAACGAACCGGTGAAAGGGGCCGCGGCCGCCGAGATGTAAGTCGCTGCTTCGTCATCGAACGTCGTGTTCGTGTAGTTGTCGCCGCTGCCGCCGAGGTAGTTCGCCAAAATCACCGGCGTGTTCGCGGGAGAAATCAGTGTGAGATACAGTTCGCCGTCGTAGGCATGCGTCAGCGTCACCGTGACGTTGATATCCACAATCGTGCCAACGAGACCAGAAACTGTCCGGCTTGAGTACGTGATGCCTCGATCTGCGATCGCCTTGGGCGTATCGACTGAGTTGTAGGTCGCGACACTCGCCACGTCGGCGACGCCGTTGTTGTTCTCATCAAGGTAGACCGTCCAGCCTGCGAGTCCTTGTTCGGCACCGTTTTGAGTTCCACTGGCGTCGTCATCTTGGAAGATGGTGCCGCTGATTGAGCCAGGGAGGTCGAACGCAGCGACTACCGTGGCCGACATCGCGCTGCCGCCGTCACTCGCACTGAAGCCCATGCCTCGGCGAGCGAACGCGGTCCAGATTTCGGTTTGATTCGCTCCGCCAGTATGAGCCAAGTCGGCGGCAAGGATCGCGTCGCGTCCCGCCAAGAATGACGGGTTCGTCCCCTGCAACTTCAGCCCGTCCATGATCAGTTGCAGAGCGAGATTGTTGCCACCGTTGCCATGCAGCATGTCGGGACTGAAGCCGTGCTTGTCAATCAGCATCCAGTTCATGTCCCACAACGCTGACGCCCAAATGGCACCTGCTTTGTGCTCTTCATTGTTGACCGCGCCACCATTGAAGTTGTCGTAGGTCAGCGGGTTGATCGTCATATCAAAGCTATAGGGATAAGTCCGAATGCCCGGCCCCTCCGCCGCGAAGCCAGCGGCATAGTTGCCGATGCCGTAGGCGTCGAGCTTCGCGTCGCTCGCCACCTGCGTGAGCATCAAGGCCCACCAGTCTCCCCAGCCCTCCCCCATCGCTTTGCTCTGAAGAGCGTTCAACGACGTCGTGTTACCGGGACCGCCGGTCAGTCGAGAGGAAACCCCGTGGCCGTATTCGTGAATAATAGTGTGGCTATCAAACGCGCGATCGCGAAACGGGTTGTCTCGCCGATACAGCGTCATGCGCGGACTTTGCCCATCCGGAAGCGTGAAGAACCCGTCAGTGCCGCCGTCGCCGTCCTGAATATCAACGATCACCGGATCGTTCCCCACGCCGCCGCGACCGTAGTTGTTCGTCTGAAAATTCCCGAACTCTTCCGTGAAACCGTACTGGTAATGAATGTCATGCAGCAGATTGACCAAATAAAAGACGTTCGTCAGCGCGGCGTCCTGCGACGTCGCCGGGTCTTGTGCCGGGTTGTACGCGAAGTCGAAGTTCAGATCCGCTCCACCCGAAGGCCGGAAGCCTCCTGCATTGTCCGCGTTGACGTCTTCCTGAGCTATGACGTTGTTGCCGCGCGTGTCGGTGAACTCGGCACCCGCCACGCCGTCAGTGTCGTGCCAGCCAAATGGCGAAGCGACCACGTCGTGCGGATCAACTACGTTCGACCGCGTCCCGTCGATCGGTGAAACGGCGGGCAACGCAAAGACGTTGTAAGTCGCGGCCGACAACACCAACCGTTCCTCCAAAACTTCTGCGGCCAAAGGTTGAACTCGTGAGCGAGATCGAACTCGCGACCCGGATCGACTAGCACGCAATGAACTCCAAAATTTCCATCGAAACAACATGATGAGGTCTCCCGTTGAAAGCCCGAAGTATGAGCGAGGTGATGAACCATATAACCCGAAGCGTCAGCGAGGGCGGGCGTTCCGGACGATGCCGAATTCAGAGTC
>CAIJTL010000568.1 GCA_903823545.1 uncultured Planctomycetaceae bacterium | reverse complement strand
GGCAATCCACACCGTCCACTTCTCAGTACTGTCGCCGAGCGACTCAGCAAAGGCTCGTTTCACCCGCTTAACTGCCGTCTCGGGATCGTCCCCGGCTGAGATGCGCTCGTGATATGCATCCCGTACATCGCACGAGAGATCGTTTCCAAAGATGTCGGTTCCCCAAGCTCCCATGTCGTGCAATCCTGCCAAGCTGCCGAACAGTAAAGCGAGCCGCTCGCACCCATTGGAGTCCAACGGAACTCGTTTCAAGACGTCGCAAAGTATCGCGCTGGCAAGAAGTTGCCAATTCATTTGCGAATGAATGAGCCGACTACCTGTCGCAAGCGTACTAACTGCTCCAGGATCCGTGCTCGGCATGATGTTGGGCTTTCACTTCCTCACTGCCGACATCGTCTTTAGGGTCCGGGTAGCGGCGACAATTCTCGATTTCGAA
The DNA here is from genome assembly GCA_903823545.1 of uncultured Planctomycetaceae bacterium. GTDB lineage: Bacteria > Planctomycetota > Planctomycetia > Planctomycetales > Planctomycetaceae > SXKJ01. Next base: position 14,963 of record CAIJTL010000568.1, on the reverse strand, counting down.
TGACGCGCCTGATTTCGCCCGGGGGGGGCGACTAGATCACAACCCAAGCCCATGCTTGATTGCATCATCCACCAGTCGCATTAACTGCGGCGGAAGTTCGCCAAGGTGTCGGTCAATGCGTTCGTCGCTGACCGTGACCAACTGCGAACAATTCACGATCGAGTTCATCCAAAGGCCGGAGGCTTGGCCGTCAGGTGTTGCGATATCAATGAAAACGTGGCGCGGCTCGCGCCCGGCCAGGCGCGTGTTCTTCGAGATCATCGCCACGACCGTCGTTCCCAAACGGGAATTGTCCTGATCGGATTGAACGACGACGGCTGGGCGGAACTTCGAGCCACTCCCTTCGTGGAAAGGAAATTCGACCATCAGCACTTCAGCCCTGCGAACGTTCATGCGGGCGTCCTCGGTCGTCAGGAAGTGTCCAGTCTTCGTCGTCGAGAACCTCGGCCATCAGCGGCAGAAACTCATCGGGATGACAGGTCCCAAGTTGCGTATGCTCGGTAAGCTGTCCGAGTTTGTCGCTCCGCACGAGCAAGCACTCGACTCGCGATTCGGGAATGATATACCGAACCAAACGACCGCCCTCGACCGCATTTCGTTCTTCAATAGAAAGTTGCATCAGTCACCTCCGAAACGATTGTGGCCGCAGACTCCAAACGGGACAAGACGAAGGCCAATTCAAAGCGAACGAGCCTGCATCCAAAACAAAGTCGTAAGCTTACGGCTGCTTCGCTTCAACTTCTGTCAACAGCCCGCTATCGACCAGCCATTCCGTGAGTCGTTCTGGCCAGCGAGCGGCGGCGCTGGGTTTGGCGTTGTGGCGATAGCCGAAGCCGTGGCCGGAGTTTGCGAACAAGTGCAGCTCGGCGGGGGCCTTTGCTGCTTTGTTCTTGAGATAGAGGCTGGCCATGCCTTCGGAGATATCGGGGCGGTCGTTGATCCCGGCAGCGATGAAAGCTGGAGACATCCCCGTTTCGACGGTGAATGTTCCCGAACTGCCGGGATAGATCAGAACTTGGAAGTCGGGACGGCAACTCTGTTGCTCAATGACATCCGCAGAACTCTTCTGTGCGGCGTCGTGTTTCATTGACGAAGATGTTTCAGTGCCGCGTCCATCGTTTCGGGCGTGAACGACATGAGGTTTCTCAAACGGTCGAGCAATCGTTTGCAATGGGCGTTGAGACTAGCTCTTGAAGTAACGAATTTGTATCTCGTGAAGCCGACGTATCCGATCACTTTTCAAACAGCACCGCAGTGAAAACAAGACGAGCCCACGATGACGACGAGCCTGATTAGCATGGGAGGCAACCTTGGTAACGTTGCCCAAACGATCGACGAGGCTTTGCAGCATCTTCAAAGGACTCCGGGAATCGAGGTCATCAAAAGCAGTTCACTGCATAGAACGAAACCGGTTGGAGCAGATGCCGGAGCCGAATTCGTCAACGCCGCCGCGATGCTGGAGACTTCGTTAACCGCTCACGAACTGCTTGATCGTTTATTGGCAATCGAAGCCGAACTCGGTCGAGTTCGTACGATCCATTGGGGACCAAGAACACTCGATCTGGATTTAATCCTTTTCGGCGACGAGATCATCAACGATCCGCCAAGGCTGCGAGTTCCACACCCCGCCTGTTGGTACCGGCGTTTTGTCCTCGACCCGCTGACTGAGATCGCCCCGCAATTCGTGCATCCGGAGAAGCGAACGACCTTTGCCGAGCTGCGAGGTAGGCTCCTTGTTCGCCCTTTGGTTGTAAGTATCCTCGGCGATCACGGAGAGATCGAGGCACTCATCGCTTCGATGCAACCAGAGGTCCTGCACGTCAACCTGAGAAGTCTCAGCCGCCCTCAGGACGTACCAACGAACGACGATGGCCTGCTGGTTCGATTTCCAATGAACCAGTCGACTTCACACAATCTCGCGGCGTTTTTACCACAATTGTCAAAACGCATTAGTTGGCTCGATGTATCGAACCATGAGACCGACCAGCGACAAACGCTCGTAGACATTCTCCGTTCGGTCGGCCTGTAAGTTCGATGGAACCTTCTATCCTTCTCGCCCACCAATCAGCTTCTTGAGCAACGGCGTGAGGACCAAAATCAGAGTTCCTGCACTTAGTGACGTCACGACGAACAAGAAGAAGAAGTCTGCCTGCCCGCCGAAATGCCACGGGAGTTGAATCTCGCCACGTTCGATTGCTTCGACACGAGCGGCGATGAGGCCGCCCGCTAAGTTCGCGACGAAGCTGCTGACAAACCAAATTCCCATCAGCAGCGAGACGTACTTCACCGGTGCGGCCTTCGTCACATACGAAAGCCCTGTGGGTGATAAACACAGCTCTCCGAGCGTATGCAGGAAGTAAGTCACCAACAGAAACAAGACGCTCGCTTTTGCGCCAGGCTCTACCGCTGTCGAAGCGCCCCAAGTCAGCACGCCGAAGCCCATCCCCAACAAGATTAGACCAAGTCCGATCTTCGCAGGCTGACTCGGATTCAAACGCCGCTTACCGAGCCACGTCCAAAGACTCGCAAACACAGGCCCCATGAAGATGATCACGCCGGGATTCACCGACTGCATCCAGGTCGCGGGAACTTCCCAGCCGAAGAGATGCCGATCCGTTTTATCTTTGGCGAAGACGTTCATGCTGGAACCGGCTTGTTCAAAGGCCAGCCAGAAGAAAATATTGAACGCCATGAAGATGAAGATCGACGCCGTCGGCCCGCGATCCTGTGGCTCTTGCTTCATCGAAAAGACACCGGCCGCAATGATGGCGGCCAACAACATGCCGCCGATGATCCAGTTCGCTTTGTCGCCCAGCCCAGAGAACCAAGCCTGCAGAGTTCCGAAGCATCCAAAGTGAAAAAACACCGCCACCGAAGTCGCGATCAAGATCGAAACCGGCAACCAGACCCAGGCCAATGCCCCGCTTCTTTCAGTCGGTGGATCACCGATTCCCTTCAACAACTTCGGACGAAGCGCGAGGTACAACCCCAATCCCGCGATCATGCCGAGTGCCGCTGATCCAAATCCCCAATGCCATCCGACCTGCTCACCGAGCGTTCCGCAGACGAACGCACACAAGAACGCCCCGAGGTTGATCCCCATGTAAAAGATCGTAAATGCCCCGTCGCGACGCGGGTCTTTCTCAGGATATAGCTGTCCGACCATGACCGAAACACACGGCTTGAAATGCCCCGTACCAATCACGATTACAACTAAGCCAAAGATAAACAGACTCATTCCCAGGCTGCTGTGATCAAGCCCTCCCATTCCGGAGACTGCCAGCATGATGTGTCCGAAGGCGATAATCAGACCACCCAAAACCATCGAACGATGCGTCCCGATCAGCTTGTCGGCGATCATCCCGCCCGCCATTGGCAACAGGTAAGCCATGCCGGTGTACCAGCCATACAAGACGCTGGCTTCCGCTTTGGTCCAGCCTCGACCTGGATTCACAAAGCCGCTGGCATCCGGCTGTGGGTTTGTCATCGCGATCAAATACAGGACCAGCAACGCTCGCATCCCGTAGTAAGAGAACCGTTCCCACATCTCGACGAAGAACAGCAGGAACAATCCGCGAGGGTGCCCCAGGAATGTTGTCGCGGGATCAACGGCCACAGCAGACGGACTCCGTTCGTCACTCATGGTTCCCTTTCAGCAGCTTCAACGGCAGAAGAATCCGGCACTCGATGTCCGGGATCAACTCGGCTAACAGGACGATCGCTCACTCATCCGAGTGATTCGCGGACGGGAGCATGATGCTCGCGCCGAACGAATTCAAGCCGCTGGATTCGAGCAGTGCTGCATTTCGCAACCGTCCTCATAATGCAACGCTCGACAACCAAGAGGGTGTTGCAAATCACCACATCGGAATAATCCTCACTGAGTGTCCAAGAACTTTGAGAAATCGCTGGGCTCTATCAGATCACGAGTTACGGACGAAATCAAAAACTTTCTTCCGTTGGCCCGTCGCTTGCGAACAATGCCTCGTCCAAAACGCGAACTATGTTTGGACCGCCTTCGTCCGAATCACCACCCTCTGATGAGAACACAATCATGGCCAAGCGCAATCGCCTGCGGTTTCACGACTGGAACGGTGCGAAGGTCATCGACCTCGGCACCATGGAAATCTGGGACGGAGCTGACCTGGCTCTGCTCCGCGAGACGCTGACTAAGCTGATCGACAAAGAGCGACAGCACTCCATCGGCGTCAACATGGCTTATGTGAAGTACATTCCCAGCGGCTTCTTCGGCCTGCTGTTTGACTGGCGCGAGAAGGGAATTCGCGTCCAACTTTTCAATCCGCAACCACACGTTCAACGGATGCTTTGGTTCCAGCAATTCCTCGAACCAATCGCCGAAGGATGTTTCTTGCTCCTTTCGGAACCAAAGCAACCCTATGAGGCTGGATTAACTCCCACTTGGGCGACGACTCGGCCCGTTTGGGCTGCCGACACCGACGGCGATGATGAGCCTTCAAACGTCTACAACTTCGACCAAGACGATGAAGACGGTGAATTGGCCTTCGCCTATGCAGGTGACGATGAGACAGACAAGTAAGCCTTAATCAAGCGGTATCGCAAACCTCGCAGAGACAAGCTCTGTGAGGTGATTGATTGAGCTCACTTCGAGAACTTGCTCCTTCAGATCGTCACTGACTGTTTACGCCGCGAAACCCGCAGAGCTGATCGCTCTACGGGTTTTGCTTTTTGTTGGGTTCGCAGAAATCGTGGTTCAGCTTACTCCGTAGTCGGAATCTTCGAGTCAGTGAGTGACTCGTCGGCATTGGCGGTTGCTTCAATGACACGCATAGAACGCCAGTGCCCAGCTTGAAATCTCGCCATGAAACCGAGCCCAAGCACAATGGTGTAAATCGTGCAGAACCACCAACTCGCAGTCAGGCTTCCCTGAAACCAAACTTGGCTGATCACCGTTGGCACCACCATCAGCATCCATGCCGACACGCATGAGAACACGAGTGCGAATCGAGTATCGCCGGCGCCTCGAATTGCGAAGCCGAAGACAATCCCCATTGCATCGAAGAAGCAATAAACCGCTACGAAGCGCAGCAAAGTGACCACTTGGTCGCGTAGCGCAGTAAAGTCCGAAGCGTCTGAGAATGCCGCATACGGCATCAAGATGAGGTCCGGCAGACCGACGTAAATCGCAGCGAACGTCAGCATGTAGACCGACGAAAGCTTGAACGCGCTCCAAGTCGTGCGGATCGCCAACTCCGGACGCCCTTCGCCGATCCGCTGCCCAACAAGTGTCGAAACCGCTGTCCCCATGCCGAGCATCGGAACGAAGGCCAGCGTGTTGAGGCTGAAGGCGAGGTTCGTTGCCGCCAACTCATCTTTGCCGAGCCGTCCTACTAAGAGCATGAACATCGCAAAGCTTGCGACATCCACAAACAAATGCAGTCCTTGTGGAAATCCATATTTCAGAAACCGAGCGAGCAATTCACGGTCGAACGCGCGATGCCGCCACGTTCCGTATCGCTCACGAAGTTCTCGACGAGAGAGCAACCACATCAGCATCCCGCACTGAGCTGTTTGAGCAATCACCGTCGAGATCGCTGCCCCCTCAATCCCCATGCGAGGAATCATCTTGTTCCCAAAGATCAGCAGGTAATCGCTCACAATGTTGATCGCCACGCCGATGAGCACGACCGTCATCACTACGCGAGTCTGCCCACGTCCGCTGAAGAAACTGGTCATGCTCGCGGTTAGCAACATAGGCAGCGACGCGAAGCAGAGAACTCGAAAGTAATCCGCTTCCAACACTGCGACAGCCTGCTCATGGCCGATTGTGTCGAAGATCGGTTTGGCCAGAAACGCGAAGAGCGTCAACAGCACGCCGCCACAGAGCGACACATAAACTCCTTGCCAGACCGACGCCGCAACACGATCGCGTCTCCCTGCCCCTTCGTACTGTGCGACGAACGTGTTCGCGTACTGCACCGTGCCGAAGACGAGACTCATGATCGTCCAATGCAGAATTCCCGACGGCAGAACGGCCGCCAGTGACTCACGCGAATCCCAGGTCAGAAACGTCCGATTCGCAATGTGCATCAAGCTGACTGATCCTGAACTGATCATCAACGGCAAGGCGACGTTCAACAGTTCTTTCAGTGAGCCGGCCTCACCAACAGTTGAGTTCGATGCCAATGACTCAGGCAAGGTAGTGATTTCTGGCATCAGATAACGGCTCGTGGGGTGACCAGCGATTGCAAATCCACGTGGATTTGACCGCGTTGCAGAAATCGACGCAATCAACAATTGCGATTGAATAACGCATGTGATTCAATTGATTTAATGGTTCCTAATTCGTAGCCTTCAATTGCCGCAATTGGGATTCCTACTGTTCTCGTTAGGCAAGACCCCGTCAATCTTCGCGGTAGCGCTCGTAGAGACTCAAAAGAGACTCCATCTCGCCAGTCGGATCACTATTACCTACGGAGACGACCTCATGCTTAGGCAACTCTTTGGCGTGCTCTTCATCCTGTCGGCTTTGAGCGCCAGTGGTTGTGGCAACTCTTATGGGACACCAACAGCCGTGTCTGGAAAAATCACACAGGCTGGTCAACCGGTTGCCAAAGCAAGAATCATCTTTCGGTCGAGCGATGTGAAGCTCCCGGGGGAATTTGGCACGTTGATTACGGAACTAAAACCGGACGGTACTTACGCATTTGAGAAAGTCTATCCCTCAGAATATGTCGTCATGCTTGAGAGCACAGAGGCGATGGATGCCACCAAGGGGGCAGTTCCTCCGCCAAGTCCCTTGGCGTCATATGGTGCAACGAGCTCACTGAGAGCAAAGGTGGCTGCTGATAAGAAGGTATTTGATTTTGATTTGCCTCCGGCGAAGTAATCGCTGTGATGTTAGTGAGATGGTCCGTTGATCTTTCGTCGCTCCTATTATCGTTACTATGGTTTAATCGGATGAAAGGGTGGAAGCATGACACAGAGACTCACAAAGCATAAAGCGTTTACGTTAATCGAACTCTTGGTTGTTATCGCGATCATCGCGATTTTGATTGCTCTATTGTTACCGGCGGTTCAGCAAGCGAGAGAAGCTGCTCGTCGAAGTCAGTGTCGTAATAACCTCAAGCAGATTGGGTTGGCGCTGCACAACTACATGTCGAACTTTCAGGATACGCTTCCGCGAGGTGCATTTCACCTCAGAGGGCAAGACTGTTGTTGTACGGCGGATGACTCTCCGTCAGTGAATGGACACACCGTACACACGATGCTTCTCCCTTATTTGGATCAAGCGACGCTGTATAAGAAAATGAACTTTGCAGTGTCTTGGAATCATGCCTCAAATGCTGCGGCAGTCAATACTCCGATCCCCGGCTACATTTGTCCGAGTAACCTTCGAGTCGCACCTCGCACTGCCTCTAATGGTCAACCCGTACAACCACATAACTACCCTGGAGCTGGCTCACATCACGGATGGGGATGGTGTGGGCGGCACGGGAACGACAGAATCAATGGTGTGTTCGCTGCACGTTGGGGGATCACGGAACAATCTGGAGCGGCAGGTGATCCGATCCTAAGGCTGGCATTTATCAAGGACGGCACTAGTACGACTATGGCTTTCTCGGAATTTGCTCAAGGCATCAATGCTGTGAATACGTGGAATAACCTAGACATTGGAAGAGGATGGGCCGAACCGTGGTTTGGTAGTACGACTTTTTCGGTTGGTCCACTCTCAACTCCGAACAGTGCCATTTCCCAATACCCCGCCTACAACGCAAGCAACGCGAGAAGCCACCATACTGGTGGAGTGCATGTGAGTTTCCTAGACGGAAGCGTAAAGTTCATCAACAGCAATATTAATGGGACAATTTGGCAAGCGTTGGGGACGCCTTACACAAGAGAAGTGATCGGGGAGTTTTAAGCTTGTAATTCGGTCGGCGATTATTGCTGGCCTTCAATCAAGGTGATTTCTGTGCTCCGACTCACCCCTTGATAAGACTCCGTATTATTGCCGTTCGGCCACACGACGCGCAGGTTTTCAATATTGTCGTTTCCGACCGCCAGCAGCAATCGTTGGTCGCTGCTGGCTTGATATCCTCCGCCAGATGGAACCAAGAGCGTCCAAGTACACTCCGTTGTCTGATATTCTACCCGTGCTCCCAGCGCGTCACGCGAAGACGTTGTTCCAATGAGCCTCAATCGAACGCCATGATTCGTGATCTGGCTGTCATTACGAAGTATCGAATGAGCTTTGCCGAGTTGTGTGACAACGACATCGGTATCTCCGTCGTTGTCGAGATCTCCAGTGGCAACTGCGCGTCCTAACCACTTCTGTTGAAAATAGCCCCCTGCATTCTTTGTTACGTCGAGGAATCGTCGTCCACGATCGTTTCGCAGTACCTGTGCTGGCATTTCGTAGTAATGCCCCATCGCCAGCGGTCGCAGATCCCAGACATGTCCGTTAGCAACAAAAAGGTCAGGAAAGTGATCGAGATCGAAGTCGGCAAGCACTGCCCCGAAGCCAAGCATGGGGCGCGAAATTGGATTCAATCCCAATTGAGAATTAACAGGGCGAAAGGTGGCGCTGCCGAGATTTTCAAAAAACGAATTTACTTCGTTTTCGAAATTGGTGACGTATAAATCCAGGTGCCCGTCGCCATTGTAATCAGCACAAGCAATGCCCATTCCCGACATCGCCGTCCCTTCATCGCTAACCGCCACTCCTCGCGATACGCCGACCTCCTCAAACTTCATGGCACCGCGATTCAAGAACAGAAAGTTTTCAACAGTGTCATTGGCTACGTAGATATCTAACCGCCGGTCTCCGTCGAAGTCTGCCAGTACGACGTCAAGTCCTTTGCCGTTTGGGAGTGCGATACCTGCAGATTCTCCGATGTCTTTGAAGTGCCCATCACCAATATTGTGATACAGTCGATCTGGTTGCCCTTTCCGACCCAGCGGACCGCATGAGATATGAACCGGAGTTTGATGTTGCGTGTAGCAAGCTGGTTCATCAGGAGACCACTCGACGTAGTTCGCGACATAGAGATCGAGGTTGCCATCGCCATCGAGATCCCCAAATGCGGCGCTCGCAGCCCATAACGAATCGGTCACGTCAGCCAGTTCTGCCACATCGTCAAATGAGCCATCTCCTCGGTTATGCCAAAGTCGCTGCCGACCGTATTCGCAGACAAAGAGGTCGGCAAACCCATCGTTGTCATAATCGCCCGCTGCGCAACCCATGCCGAATCCGTAAGAAGTCAGTCCGGCTGTCTCCGTGACATCTTCAAACAGCAGTGTGCCGTCATTGGCGCCAGTCACATTACGAAACAACCGTTGTGAGGCGGTTAGCCCGACCTCTTCCGCTGGTCGATCAAAGTGCGAACCATTGGTGAAAAAGATGTCGAGCCAGCCATCTTGATCGAAGTCGAATAATGCAACACCTCCACCGTTTTGCTCAGTCATGAAGTGTTGTGGGCTGGGACCGCCATAATATGTGAAATCAACTCCAGCGACTTTTGCGACCGAAGTAAACCGAATTCGTGAATCTGATGTTGTTTGAGCGTCGACTCTTGGTAGCGAACGAACTGGTGATCGTGGTGAGGCCATTTCATCAACAAAAGTTGGTTGAATGCGCCACCACGCTATAGCCACCAAGACACAAGCAACACATCCGCATAACAACGGAATTCGGAGATTATTTCGCATCACTGTCTCCGCTCTGGTAGTGTCGAAGCCAATCGCAGGCCCAGCAGATGCCAGGTGTGAGAAGGAATCTCGCGAGAGAACTCGTGCAACAATTTGGCGATTCGCTCACAGATTTCAGGGGTTGGTTCGGTATGTTGGCCACGAAGCACAATTTCGCTCAGTTCGGTTTGAAATCCCTCCAACACATTTGCGCGTTGTAATTTTATAGACGCCTCATTTTGTCGCTTGAGTCTTTGAAGCAGTAGCCCTTCGCGATGAAGGTAAGGCAATTCGCCAGGTCTCAGTGCAATTGCCTGCTCGATGGATTGATAGGCCACATCAATGCTCCCCTGCCGTTCAGCGATGAGGCTACGAAGGAACCATTCGCGATCGTTAACTGGTTGTTCTGCTCGGCTGGGAAAATTCTTCGTTACGTCGGCGATGCCGTTCAACAATTCAGCGGCCGCTTCGGTCTCGCCATTATCCAAAAAAAAATCAGCGATGGTGTAGCGAGTCTCGCGATGGTCAGGGCGTTGTGCGAGAGCCTTGTCAAACAACTCACGAGCAGCACCGACTTCACCGATCTGCCAGTGGCAAAATCCCAAGGCCAATTGCACTGTCGGTTGACCCGGATGCTTCTGGTTCATCTCAAGTAGATAGCCCATTCCTTCGCGCGGAAGCTGTTTACGAAATTCACAATTCAACAGTTCAATGGCCACGCCAAAATCATCAGGAAATTGAGCAAGATGATTTTCTAAAACGACCTCAATATCGCGAGTTCGGAACTGGTTGAAATACAACCAACGCAATTCTTCGAGTGCCTCATTCGATTGCGGATGCCGTTGTAAATGAGCCAGTAGAGACTGCTCAGCTAAATCGAGTTGCCCTTCACTCAAATGCTTTTTTGCCAACGTTAGTTTATTGGCGGACTTGTCTGTTTCAGAGAAATGTCTTGCACCGCCGATGTGCCACAAAATTCCGATCAGCAGAAGCCCCAAGAGCACCGAAAGGGCAATTCGTGCTTTCGGGCGACGTCTTGATGAAGAACCGGTCTTTAGCAATTCTTCGTTCATACAAGTACTGTGTGTGACGTTGGGCTGAGGAGTTCGTGCCAAAAGCTTGCAATGAACTTGTGAGACTGTGCGGAATCTGTTGTATCACGGCCTCCAGTCGCCCAGCTATCTGCAGAGAGTGGTGAGACTGATTAGGACGAGTGAGTTCTTGTTCGCAGCACACGTTGACGATGGTCACAACGCATCGTGCGGCGTACAACTTTCCGGCGATAACTGTTCCTTTAAATTAAACGTCGTGTCTGCGGGTTCTCCACAGTTCTAACGGACCTCCCGCCTTGTTGACCATTCATCTATGCCCGACTCCGAACCTTACCTTCTTCAAATTGGCAATCGGATTGCCGCTGGACTTGCTCGGCTTGATCCGGAGCGGCGCGAGCGACATCGGCAGTTCATCTTTTCGCGTCAGCAAAAAGATGGCGGATTCTTGGGGCGTGAAGGAGACAGCGACCTTTATTACACGAGCTTTGCCGTTCGCGGACTAGGCGTCCTTGGTGGGATGTCGTCTGATGAGGCGGCACGCGTTGGTCAGTTTATTCAGACCTTTGATTGGCGCAAGCTCCACGTCGTTGACCTCATTAGTTGGCTTTACACCGCATTGGTCACACAGGCGTTCGGAGGTCCTGATCCGTTTGAGAAGGAACCTTCTGATTGGGCGGACCAAATCGGGCAGAAGCTTGAAAGCGTGCGAACATCCGACGGCGGTTATGCAAAATCATCAGAAGGTGCGATCGGCAGCACTTATCAATCGTTTCTGGTTGCGATGACTTATGAATTGCTTGGTAAGAAAGTGGTCAAGCCAAACAAACTCGGTCAGTTCGTCCTGGATCGTCAACGCGATGACGGCGGGTTTGTCGAGATTGCTCCGATGAAAACGAGCGGCACAAATCCGACCGCTGCCGGAGCCGTGTTGCTCCAACGTTTGGGCTTTGCAGATGAGCAACTCACCGCCGACTTGCGTGACTTCCTCAAATCAGTGCGCGGTTCGGAAGGGGGCTTTCAAGCCAATTCACGTATTCCGTTTTCTGATGGCCTCTCGACATTTACTGGATTACTCGTCGCACAGGGTTTTGGGTTGCTCGATCTACTCAACGTTGCGAACCTCGAAGCGTTCATCACACAACAGATCGAATTCCCGACCGGCGGTTTTCGAGGAGCAAGCTGGGACGAACAAGCGGATGTCGAATACACGTTTTATGGTTTAGGAATACTGGGCCTGTTGTGGTCCAGGTCATCGTAAGGCAAACAACACAATGTAGACCGGTCGCACCGTGACCGGACAAGTCGAGCCACAGAATGATTCGACTACGTTGTCCGTTTACCAGCGCCCACCGAAAGTTGAATTTGCATGTTTGCCGCGTTAGTTCGCGATTTCCGGAAGGCTCCGATCACGTTCATTTTGATCGCGGTTTCCGTCGCATTGTTCTTTGCTGCCGAATATCAGCAAACCCGCAACAAAGATGTGATGTCTCTCGGCACATTGGGGCGAGTTGTTGATCTCAGCTTCGTCGGCGGTGAGGACGTTCACGGCCCCTTTGATTTGTGGAGCGGTCCGTGGTGGCGGTGGCTAAGGATTCCAGCCAGTTCGTTTCATCATGGGGGGATCTTGCATCTCTTCTTCAACGCAAGTTCGCTCTGGTTTCTCGGCCCACTCATGGAGCGGCGATTGCGAAAGACGGCCTATTTGAGCTTTTGGTTTTTCGCGGCATTGATCCCGATGTTGCCTGAATATTTTATGCAGCACATTCCGATCGGACTTTCGGGAGTTGTCTGCGCGATGTTTGGTTGGTGTCTGGTTGAACGCCGGTATGACTCAGCGGTTGCATACCGAGTTCATGACGGAGTCGTTCGCAATCTCTGGACGTGTTTGATCGTCTGCGTCGTCCTGACAGCGGCCAACGTATTGAACATCGCCAACCTCGCCCACTTTGCGGGTGTCATTTACGGTTGGTTGAATGCTCGCGCGGCGCGTGCTCGATTTGGCTGGCTTATGTGGCTCGGTGGTCACCTCTTGGTCCCTGTTGCGGTCTTTGGCGTCATGCATCCAATTTGGATCGGTCGTTACCACGCCTTTAAAGGTCGTCAAGCCGCGCAAGAGAATGGTTTGAGTGCGGGCGTCCCGTTCTTTCAAGAGGCTGTTCGCCGCGATCCGACTTTGCCCAGTATTTGGGTGAGACTCGCGAGCGAACGTGCGACCCAGCTAGATCTCGTCGCAGCATGGAAATTCGCCATCACTGGCTTGGATTTCAATCGCTCCAGCAATGAGTTGGAAAACCTCGCTCGCGCGATTTGGCGACTGATTCCCGCTGACAAACAAGCCGAAGCGATGCAGGAATTGCAGAAGACTTTCCTGAGCGAAGCGGATGCGTGGTCAAAACGTTTGATTGCCGTGGCACCGAACGCAAAGGCTCAATCGTCGTCGCCGTTAATAGACATGCTGCCGGCAGAAGGAGAATGGGAGTCACTTCAGCCTAGCCAATCCGACGAACCCTCGCCGACAGGACGGCGTGGTCGTAAGCGAAAGTCGCCGGAAATCAATCCCGATCAAGACGGCAGCGCGGTCGAAGGCCGGACGCTGTAGTCCTAAAACTGACCTCTTGCTCGCACGACGCGCAAGTGAGCGGCTCAGTGGCAAACACTCGCTTAAGCATCTTGCTGGTTTTAAGCGTCGGCCATGCGCAACAGAATCTTCCCTGTTCGCCCGGAAGTTTCCGCAGCGCGAACGGCATCAGTGACTCGGTCGATGGAGAACACTTCACCGATGTCGGAAGTCAGCGTTCCATCTTGAATCAAACCGGAGACAGTCCGAATCAACTTCAGCTTCGCGAGCAAACTCAATTGTGGAAGCCAGCGAGCCAACCAGAAACCGGACACCGAGGCCCCTGGAGTCATTAGATCGCGTGGAGAAAAGGTCAATGGTTCTGGCGACAGCGTGCCGTAAACCAACATTCGACCGCCTGGAGCGAGCGACTTAACGACAGCGGAGCCCGTGGCACCACCCACGGGGTCAATCGCATATCGCACTCCATGTGAGCCGACCGCGTTTTTCACTTCGCGTTGCAGATCGTCAGCAGATTGCTTTGTCGCATCGAAGACGATGACTGCATCCGCACCAAGCTTTTTCAACGCGTCAGCCTGTTCTGCACGACGTACGATGTTCAACGTCTTGAATCCAAAGCGCCGACCAAGTCGCACAACCATCTTGCCGAGTTCCGAAGCGGCGGCTGTTTGCAGTAACCAATCTCCCGTCGGAACAGCCAATACTCGGCGAGTCATTGCGAATGCGGTTGTCGGGTTCACAAAGAACGTCGCTCCTTGTTCGGCAGCCAGTCCCTTCGGCAGCGGCACAGCTTGCTTCGCGAGGACCGTCGTCCGCTCTTGCCAGTTGCCATTGATTCCATTGAGCAATGCCACTCGCTTGCCAACGAGCAATTTGCCGAGCAGGCCACCACCACTCGCTTCGACAACACCCACGCCCTCATAACCTGGAGTGCATGGCAATGCCGGCTGCTTGCCGTAAACGCCTCGAATGGTCATCAAGTCAGACGGGTTCACGGGGCTCAACAACATCCGCACGAGTAACTCGCCAGACTTCGGCTGCGGCACATCAACATCACGCACACGAAGCACCTCGGCCGGTTCGCCGAATTGATCAAATTGCACAGACTTCATCAGCAGGCTCATTTCTGAATTAATGCCAAGACCGGACGCGTTATGAGTTGTGGCAAGTCGCGAATTGACGGTCAGGGAACATGCATCCGCAAGTTCCTCAAGAAGATGATGAATCGTCCTTCTTCCTCGGGCGGAAGAATTTCATCGACTGAAGCACCACCATCTTTCGACGAGCAATACGAACCAGGAACGCCATCATGCGGTTTCGCCAACCAGGAACGACAACTTGTCGACGTCGTTCGAGTCCCTTCAATGCCGCGCGGACAACTTGCTCCACAGTGGAAGATCGATGCTTCTTCAGCCAACCAGGGACGTTCGCCACATCAAAGAAGTCGGTTTGCGTTGTTCCAGGACAAAGAGCGGTCACTGTGACACCCCGATCGCGACTCTCTGCCCAGAGTGCTTCGCTGAAGTGCAGTACGAACGCTTTGCTTGCTGCGTAAACCGGCATGTAAGCGACCGGTTGAAACGCTGCGACAGACGAGACGTTAATGATGCCGCCATGTCCGCGTTCCAACATGGCAGGGAGAAATCGATACGAGAGATCGACGAGAG
>CAIJTL010000567.1 GCA_903823545.1 uncultured Planctomycetaceae bacterium | reverse complement strand
TAGGAATAGCGGTGCGATCCAGGTCGTGTATGCCGGCAAGGCACATCCCCGCGACCACGAGGGCAAGTTGCTGATCCAGCGACTGCATCAACTCCTACAGCAGGTGCGGCCCGACGTGCGAGTGGTGTATCTCGAAAACTACGACATGGCGCTGGGGCAACTGGTCACGGCGGGTGTCGATGTCTGGCTGAATACTCCCGAGCCGCCGTTGGAAGCCTCCGGCACCAGTGGCATGAAGGCCGCCGTGAATGGCGTTCCGTCGCTGAGCATTCTCGATGGCTGGTGGATCGAAGGCTGCATCGAAGGAGTCACCGGCTGGTCGATCGGTAACAACGGCCGGGATCGCAACGGACACACGGATCGCGCCCAAGACGCGACGGCCCTCTATGACAAATTGGAACAGGCCATCATCCCCGCCTTCTATCGGGAGCGTGATCGCTTCATTGACGTGATGCGTCACGCCATCGCGCTCAACGGATCATTCTTCAACACGCAACGCATGATGCAGGAATATGTGTTGAAGGCGTACTTTGCGTAGCCACGGTCGCCAGACCGTGGGGAATTTAGGCTCAAACGTAGTTCGCCCACGCTCTTGGCGAGCGTGGCTACGACCCGAAGATTAAGTCGTGACGCAGCACTGCCGGCACCACTCGTATTCGTCAGGAAGGACTTCGATTTCATGACTGCCACTCTCTCCGCCGAATTGCTGCGAAGAATGGATGCCTATTGGCGAGCCGCAAACTATCTGTCGGTCGGGCAAATTTATCTGCTCGACAATCCTTTGCTGCGGGAGCCGCTCAAGTTGCAGCATGTGAAGCCTCGTCTTCTCGGTCACTGGGGAACGACGCCGGGATTGAATTTCGTCTATGTGCACCTGAATCGAATCATTCAGGAGCGTGACCTCAACATGCTCTACGTCACCGGTCCCGGTCACGGCGGACCGGGGCTTGTGGCGAACACATATCTCGAAGGGAGCTACTCGGAGACTTATCACCACATCACGCAGGACGAATCTGGGATGCAGCGGCTGTTTAAGCAGTTCTCGTTTCCCGGCGGCATCCCCAGTCATGTCGCGCCGGAAACGCCTGGATCGATTCACGAAGGGGGCGAACTCGGATATGCCCTGTCGCACGCCTTCGGAGCGGCGTTCGACAACCCCGATCTGATCGTCGCTTGCGTCGTCGGTGACGGTGAGGCCGAGACCGGTCCGCTCGCGACCAGTTGGCACTCGAACAAGTTTCTCAATCCCGTGCATGACGGTGCGGTGCTGCCGATCCTGCACTTGAACGGCTACAAGATCGCTGGCCCGACAGTGCTCGCACGCATCAGCCACGAAGAACTGGAGCAACTCTTCTGCGGTTACGGATACAGGCCGTATTTCGTCGAGGGCGATGACCCGCAGGCCATGCACCAGCTCATGGCTGAAACGCTCGACAAGGTGTTTGCCGAGATCCAACAGATTCAAGCTGACGCGAGAAGCAATGGATTCACCGAGCGTCCGCGCTGGCCGATGATCGTCTTGCGAACGCCCAAAGGTTGGACCGGTCCGCAGAATGTGGATGGCAAGCAGGTCACCGGAACTTCACGGTCGCATCAAGTTCCGATGGGTGAGATGTCGCACCCGGATCACCTTCGCATCCTCGAAGATTGGATGAGAAGTTATCGCCCGGAAGAACTGTTCGACGCAGTTGGCAAACTGAACGCCGAACTGGCGGAACTGGCTCCGCGCGGGACACGACGCATGGGAGCCAATCCGCACGCGAACGGCGGCGTGTTGCTTCAAGATCTGCGTCTGCCGGATTTCCGCGACTATGCCATCGATGTGGCTCACCCCGGAGCGATCGACGCGGAGTCCACTCGCCTGCAAGGCCAGTTCATTCGCGATGTGCTCAAGCTCAATGCCGACGCAAAGAACTTCCGCGTCTTCAGCCCCGATGAGACCGCCTCCAATCGTTGGAACGCCGTCTTTGAAGTCACCGACCGAGCCTCCACGGCGGACATTCTCCCCAGTGATGATCACGTCGCGCCCGACGGCCGCGTCATGGAGATGCTCAGCGAGCATCAATGCCAAGGCTGGCTCGAAGGCTATCTGCTGACCGGCCGGCATGGCTTCTTCTCCTGCTATGAAGCCTTCATCCACATCATCGATTCGATGTTCAACCAGCATGCGAAGTGGCTGAAGGTCACGCGGCAAATTCCGTGGCGGCGGCCGATCGCGTCGCTCAACTATTTGCTGACGTCGCACGTCTGGCGGCAGGACCACAACGGATTCAGTCACCAAGACCCCGGCTTCATTGACCACGTCGTCAACAAGAAGGCCGAGATCATTCGCGTCTACCTGCCGCCCGATGCCAACACGCTGCTATGCGTGACCGATCACTGCCTGCGCAGTCGTGACTACGTCAACGTCATCGTGGCGGGCAAACAACCGGCTCCGCAGTGGCTGAACATGGACCAAGCGATCAAACACAGCACTGCCGGGATCGGCATCTGGGAGTGGGCCAGCAACGACAAAGGAGGCGAGCCCGACGTGGTCATGGCCTGTTGCGGTGACGTGCCGACGCTGGAGACGCTCGCCGCCGTGGAACTGCTGCGTGGGTTCTTTCCCGACCTGAAGGTGCGCGTCATCAACGTCGTGAACCTGATGAAGCTGCAACCGCCTCGGGAGCACCCGCATGGCCTGAGTGATCGCGACTTCGACACGCTCTTCACAACCAACAAACCGATCATCTTTGCGTTTCACGGCTATCCCTGGCTGATCCATCGACTCACCTACCGGCGGACCAATCACGAGAATTTGCACGTCCGGGGCTACAAAGAAGAAGGGACGACGACCACTCCGTTCGACATGGTCGTGCTGAACGATCTCGACCGCTTCCATCTCGCCGCCGACGTGATCGACCGCGTGCCGAGCTTG
Organism: uncultured Planctomycetaceae bacterium; assembly: GCA_903823545.1. Lineage (GTDB taxonomy): Bacteria > Planctomycetota > Planctomycetia > Planctomycetales > Planctomycetaceae > SXKJ01. The sequence continues at coordinate 3,012 of CAIJTL010000567.1, read as the reverse complement.
GGAGCACACGCCGCCTACGCCAAGCAAGCGATCCGCGACAAGCTGATCGAACACAAGCAGTACATCACCGAGCATGGCGAAGACATGCCGGAGATTCGCAACTGGAAATGGGGGAACTAACTAACTAAGAAACCGATCATGTGCCGCAGTGAACGATGCGGCGGACCGCGACTCAAGGAATGACAGACGATGAAGACTCACGACCCGCAGCGACCGTCGGCTCTACCCAACGTCTTACCGGAAACGCCGGTCGGTCGCTGGACTCGGCCCTTTGTCCGGTTCATGCAGATTGAGTCCGCCGGCGGCCTTATCCTTTTGGTCTGCACGGTGGCCGCCCTGGTGCTGGCGAACTCCCCTTGGTCGGCAGTCTATGCCCAAGTCTGGGAGACCAAGATCAGCTTCACCATCGGCGGCTGGCCCTTGATCGACGCCAAGCATGGAACCCTGTTGCATCTGATTAACGATGGCTTGATGACCGTCTTCTTCTTCGTAGTCGGCCTGGAAATCAAGCACGAACTCGTCGCCGGTGAACTTCGGGACCGGCGCAAGGCGGCTCTGCCCATCGCGGCGGCACTCGGCGGCATGATCTTTCCAGCGGTGATTTATCTTTTGTTTCTGAGCGGTCAAGACGGACAGGCGGGTTGGGGAATCCCCGTTGCCACCGATATCGCCTTCGTCGTGGGTTTCCTCGCTATGCTCGGTTCACGGGTTCCATTCGGCCTGAAAATCATGCTGTTGACTCTAGCGATAGCGGACGACATCGGTGCCGTGCTGGTCATTGCCTTCTTCTACTCCACGGACATCTCCTTTCCAGCGCTGGGGTTCGCTGCCGCCGGCATCGGTCTGACTTACTTCTTCAACGGCATCGGAGTCCGTCGGATGGTCGTCTATGTCGTGGTCGGGGCAGGGATTTGGCTGGCCTTCTTGAAATCGGGAGTCCATCCAACGATCGCCGGAGTGCTTCTTGGATTACTCACGCCGGCCAGTGCCTGGGTGGGGGATCGTAGACTCACGGATATCTTGACTGACGTGCTCCAGCGGTTGCATCTGCTCAGCAGTTTCAGCGATGAATCAGGCAAGCATCGCCATCAGGCACTCGGCCTCTTGGCAACGAGCGCTCGTGAAGGGATCTCGCCGCTGGAACGTCTCGAAATCGGACTGCAACCCTGGGTTGCGTTTCTGATCATCCCTCTCTTCGCGCTCGCGAACGCGGGCGTGGGGGTTGAGATTGCCAGCCTCCAAAGCCCGGTGGCTCTCGCCGTCGCTGCGGGCTTGGTGCTGGGTAAACCAATCGGCATCCTTCTCTTCAGTTGGGTTGCCGTGAAACTCGGCCTGGCGCGCCTGCCGTCCGGAGTGAACTGGAAAATCATGCTCGGCTCCGGCTGCTTGGCGGGAATAGGCTTCACGATGTCGATTTTCATCGCCGGACTGGCTTTGGAAAGGAACCTGCTCGACGCCGGAAAAATCGGCACCCTGATCGGTTCGGCCCTCAGTGCCGGCACGGGTTGCGTGTTGCTGCTCTTGTTTCTGCCGAGAAGGCGTCAGGCAGCGGTTGCTCTGGACGCTCCAACTCGGCAGGAACGGCAACCCGAGAATTAACTGGGCTGGGATCACGGCACGCCCCCACACGGCGGCACGCATTCTTATGAACACACAAGCATTACCAGTGAAGGCGATTGCCCACAGCCACAAAAACTCTGGCCAGAGGTAGAGATGTCAGCCAGTATTCTGATTATCAATAGCGGTTCGAGTAGCCTGAAGTTCGGTCTCTTCGCGGCCGATTCCGGCGACAGCCTGTGTCGTGGAATCATCGATTGGGCGGGAGAGACCGGCCATGCGGAACTGCGCCTGACGGGTTCCTCTCTCGCTGAGTTCAAACAACCCGTCGCGGTTCGCACTCATGGTGAGGCGGTCGATGTCGCCTTACGAGCAATGGTTGAGACCTCGCCACTGAATGCCGCCCCAGCATCGCAGATCATCGCGGTCGGACATCGCGTTGTCCACGGTGGAACTTTGTTTATAAAAAGTGTGCTCATTGACGAACGAGTCCGAACGGCGATTGCGGAATTGGCCGCGCTGGCTCCGCTCCACAATCCCCCCGCGCTGGCGGCCATCGCTGCTGCGGAAGCCGCACTGCCTGGCGTTCCGCAGGTGGCCGTATTCGACACCGCATTTTTCAGCTCGTTGCCGCCGAAGGCGTTTGTCTATCCGTTGCCTTACGAATGGTTCACGGATTGGGGAGTGCGACGGTTTGGCTTCCACGGCATCAGTCACGCCTACTGTGCGCAGCGTGCGGCGGAGATATTGGATCGGCCGCTCCGAGATTTGCGTTTGGTGATTTGTCATCTGGGCAATGGTTGCTCGGCGTCTGCAGTCTCCGGCGGTCAAGCGGTCGCCACCACGATGGGTTTCACGCCGCTCGACGGACTGATGATGGGCACCCGCTCTGGTTCGCTTGATCCCGGCATCCTGCTGGATGTGCAACAGCGGCGGGGATTGACCGCAGAAACTCTGAAACACGTCCTCAATCACGAGTCGGGATTATTGGGGGTGTCCGGCGTCGCCTCGGATGTTCGTCAGCTTGAGTCCGCCGCTCAGGCGGGTCACGCGCGAGCCAGCCTAGCGCTGGAGATGTTCGCCGACAGAGTTCGCTCCAGCATCGGAGCGTTGGCGGTCACGCTGGGCAGTGTTGATGCCTTGGTCTTCACCGCCGGAGTGGGTGAGAACTCCAGCGGAGTGCGTGCCGCCATTTGTGAGGGTCTGGAATGTCTCGGCCTGCGTCTCGACCACGACCGCAATTCGAGCGTGAGACCCGATGCCGACATCGCGAGTCAGGATTCTGTGTCGCGGATTCTGGTGATTGAAAGCCGAGAAGACCTGATGGTCGCTCGTGAGACCTCGCGCATTCTGAGGCTGCCATCCCACGACTTCGGCGACTGCGACAACTTTTGAAATCGAAGAGACTGAGGCGAGTTTCCGATGTCTGACTTTCATGTAACTCCGAACGACCGC
>CAIJTL010000566.1 GCA_903823545.1 uncultured Planctomycetaceae bacterium | reverse complement strand
CCCTTTTTGTGTCCCTGCGTTTTTGAAATTCTGTGCCGTCCGATGTCACGCGGTTGAAAACCAGCGTAATGCCCAATAACCGCGTGCTGCGATACCGACCAACGCCTCATCCATGTGGTTGATCCAAACATGAGCGAACTGGTCTCGATCGCTTGGCACATCCAGTTTGTAGTCCGGCAACAATGTACTTAAATGCCACCTCAGCCATTGATCGAACTCATTTGCGGTAATAGATCTAACTGTCCCACCTGCCAGATACTCGCTCTCCCATCGTGGGTCTCCACCTTCCAGCAACGACGGTTTGATGGCACAAATCCAGAATGAAAGTAAGTTCGGGAATCCGTCAGTTGACGCGGAGAAGACTTCAATACAGTTCTCTGATTCTACATCAGCGAAACAGAACCCCGAAAATTCTTGGCGGTCAATCAGCACGTCAGACGCAGCGTCTTTCCAGTTCTGTAGAACGTCATGATGTGAGAACTTTAGTTTCATAATCGCTGAGCGGAATTCCGACTAAGTGCGAGACGACATAATTTGCTTCGCGCTGTGTACATCGACTTGGAAACCGGAAGTAGGCTATCAATTTAATCGCACAGCAACATCCTGATTTCGCGCGGGTTCAAAGTTTCCGACGCCTTCGGTACACAGGTTTTTCAATTCTGTGCCAGCCTCGTAGCCACGTTCGCCAGAACGTGGGAATGCTGAATCGACCGCCCACGCTCTGGTGAGCGTGGCTACATGCCGGGAATTCATTTCTTCCCGTCAGACTCAACACGCAACTTTCACGATCTCGAATCCGACCACGTAAATCCCCGCATCCAACATGCGATTGCAGCACGGCATAGATCGCCGACAGCGAAGCGAAATCGCAATCAACATGATGCCCAGAGCATAGGCTTTCTCGCGTATTCACGAAGCGGCCATCGACTGCGTGGTTGGTCGCGATGACAGTTACGAAGTATCGTTTGGCATAATGACGGATTCCGTGGTAGCTCTGTAAGGATCGCACGATGACTCGCTTGGCTCTTTGCCTGTTCGGAATCTGTTGGCTTGTGGTGACGATCGCTGCGGCGAGCGAGCGTGATCAACACGACGGCGCAGAATCGAACTGGCCGCAGTGGCGGGGGCCGTTGGGGACTGGGGTGGCTCTGGTCTGCTCCCCGAATGCTGATCCGCCGGTGGAGTGGAGTGAGACGAATAACGTGCGGTGGAAGGTAGCTCTGCCGGGGAAGGGGCATTCGACGCCGATTGTTTGGGGGGATCGCATCTATCTGACAACGGCGGTGCCGTATGGCGAGAAGCTGCCGCCGAAGCACAGCACGGCTCCGGGGACTCATGATGGTGTGCCGGTGACTCAGCGGCATGAGTTCGTGGTGTTGGCGATCAATCGGCGCGACGGGAAGATCGCTTGGCAAAAGACGGTCAACAAGAAGTTGCCGCACGAAGGTGGGCATTACACCGGCAGCCTCGCGTCGAACTCGATGGTCACTGACGGCGAGCATCTCTTCGCGTTCTTCGGCTCGCACGGGCTGTATTGCCTCGACATACACGGCGAGATGAAGTGGCAGAAGCAATTCGGCGAGATGCAGACCAAGCACGGCCACGGCGAAAGCATTTCACCCGCTCTTTACGGCGACACCGTGGTCATCAATTGGGATCACGATGGTCCGTGTTACGTCGTGGCCTTCAATAAGCGGACAGGTCAGCAGCTTTGGAAAGTGGACCGCGAAGAAGATACCTCGTGGTCATCGCCGATCATTGTCGAGCACGACGACAAGCCCCTGCTGATCGTCGCTGGAACGAACCGAGTTCGCGGCTATGACCTCGCGAATGGCAAAGTCGTTTGGGAATGCGGCGGCCTTTCCTCGAATGTTGTGGCGACGCCGGTCTCTGCCGATGGGATGCTGTTCGCTGGCAGCAGCTACGAGAAGCGATCGTTGCTGGCGATCCGACTTGATCGGGCGAAGGGTGACATCACCGGCTCCGACCGAGTTGCGTGGAGCCGCTCGCGCGGAACGCCGTATGTCCCATCGCCGTTGTTGTATGGCGATTCGCTTTACTTTCTGACTCACTACCAAGGGATCATCACGCGAGTCGCCGCGCAGTCCGGCGAAGACCGGCCGGGACCGATCCGACTTGGCGGCATCGGCAACGTCTATGCGTCACCCGTCGCAGCCAGCCGCCGCGTCTATGTGAGCGACCTCGATGGCAACACGATGGTCCTCAGCCATGAAGACAAACCTCGCGAACTG
>CAIJTL010000565.1 GCA_903823545.1 uncultured Planctomycetaceae bacterium | reverse complement strand
GCAACGATTGAGGAATTCGCTCCGTTGTCATCAATGTCGTCTGACTGCTTTCTGCGGTCATTATCTCGGGCCACTGGAGCCCAACGACGTGGCCATCCTTTTTCGAGCAGCGGCGTTTCTGGGTAATCGTTGTCGTAAACGAGGATTTGAAGCTCTCGTTGTTTGAACGGGTCGGACTTTCGCAGGATTTGAACGTCGCCATCCTTTTCGACTCGATGCAAATCACCGCGTCGAATCAGGATCGTTTCGCCAGCCAGCCCAACAAGCCGCTTGATGTAGTTGGTCTTCGGCTCTTCGGGATATTTGAAAACGACGACGTCCCAACGACGTGGCTCTTTCAATTCATAGGGAAACTTATTGACCAGAATACGATCGCCTCGAAATACCGGAGCATTCTTGATCGAATTCGGCGCGCGACAGTTCGGACAGAGCGATGTTTCCAGACGACTGCGAAGGTATCCCGCATCATCTACCTCTTCGCTCGCACCGATCGTGATGAGATGCCCGCATTGCTCGCAATTAGTTTCCTTGTGGCGGCCGTAGAGTGTCGGAGCCATTGAACCGGTGGGGATCACGAATGCTTCGGCCTCGAACGCTCGGAACAAAAACGCCAACAAGAACGCGACGACGATTGATTCGACGGTTTCCCGTGTGCTTTCTTGGCGAGCGGCAGGCTTTGCTGTGTCCGACGAATTCGGCTTTGCAGGATTGGTAGGAGGCATATTGATTTCAGCTTTCAGTCTGGTTGATCGCGTGACTAACCCGAAGCGTGCGTGAGGAAAAGGGACGTGCGGCTCAATGAAATCAAACGTTACAACCTCAAAACTCACGCCTGTGGTTAGCGATCTGTCGAAAGAGTCAGCGAATGTACCGGATGCGTCCCCAGTCGGGAACGCGGATGTGCCATTCGGCAGAGCCGAGTTTGATTCGGCCCGGTCGTGATGGCAGATGGACCATGAAGGGTTTTCCCAAAAGCATGTGGTCTTGCACGACGGCGTCCGACCAACTGCGGCTGTCGAGCGAGACCGGGCTGTTGTCTCCCAAGAAAAAGTATTCGTCATCCCCCAATTGATGCGGCTCCTTGACCCCGTGCTTCGCGTCACCGCGCGTGTAATAGACGTCTCGGTACAAGACCAAATCGCGCACCGACACGTGCAGATCGTTCGCTCCGAACCGAACTGGTACCGGTCCAGCTTCCGAACCGCCAATAGCGAGTCCCTCATTCGTCCGCAGGGGCAATTTCTGAGAAAAAATTGTCTTCCCTTCGAGAGCAACCAAGATCTGCCGATCGAAGAGAGACATTTCCAACAACATTGGACGTCGCCAAAGTTGGCTTTCCAACTTGGTGACGTGCAGCGGTTCTTCGTCGCCAGCAACATTCAAACTCAGCTCGCGCGCATCGGCATTGAGCCGCAACTCAAACGCCTGCCAACCGTCGTGCATCACCAAGATAAATTCGCCACGGCCGCTGTGTAACTCCAATTGCATGGAGGTCATCAAGTCGCGACTCCAAAATCGCGACGAGCGTTCTGAGAGGCCGTTGTAAGCGTAGTCATCAGCCGGCCATTTGGGGCCGCTCGCCTTCGGAGATTTCGTCCCGTCACGTTGCGGTGCGTCACCTCGGTAATTGACCCAAACAAATCTTGGCTCGGTCGCTGCGGAGTCGTTTTGCTCTTGGACGGCTGATGTGCGGACGATTTCAAATGACTCGGATTGTGCTGATTTCTGAGGGTCTCGCTGCGAACGGACTCGCTCATGTTTTGGATTTTGGAGTTCAAATCCATTTGCCAGAGTTTGCCAAGGGGCATCAGCTTGCCAACGCAAATCGTCCAGTCCCGCCGGTCGATGTTGATGCGAGCAAATCACAATTCGAGTGCTCAACTGCTCGGAAAGGTCTTTCCGCACCAACTCGCCATTAATGAAAGCGTCACCGGCGATCACTTGAATGGCCTCGCCCGGCAATCCTACGACTCGTTTCACGTATGCCTGAATCGGCCGACTCGGATTCTGAAAGACCACGACCTCCCAGCGCTTTGGACGGCGAAACTGGTAGGCCAACTTTTGCACGAGGAGTTGATCTCCCTCGTTGCGTGGAACGTGCTCAAGATCAATCTGTGTCTGTCCACAATTCGGGCAGGGAACCGGTCCCCGTGTTTCATAGGACGCGTCCACCGGAATTCCGACTGCGAACGAATATCGGCAATCGGGACAAACGACTTGCTTGTGATAACCCAACAAGTAGGGCGCCATCGAGCCAGTGGAGATGATGTAACCTTCGACGGCAAACGACCGGACGAGCAACACAGCGATCGCCAAAGAGAGCAGCGATTCAACGACATATCGCAACCCGCCTTCATGACGAAGTTGTGGAGCAACAGTTTGTTGATCTGGCTCAGGCATCGCAGTGACAGGGTTCAATGT
>CAIJTL010000564.1 GCA_903823545.1 uncultured Planctomycetaceae bacterium | reverse complement strand
TGCATCGACTGTGCTTTGGCAATTGTTTCCGGGGCCACTGACTTCAGGGCGTCCATCTCCTTGAGAAGCTGATCGGGCGGAATACAAAAGCCAAGTCCTTCCTTCTTGGACGCCTTCAACGTCACGATGCCGACGACTTTGCCCGTCATGTCAATCGCTGGTCCACCGGAGTTTCCAGGGTTGATCGAAATACCTAACTGATAAAACTCCTTGCCTTCGATCGAAGTTTTGGTGCTCATGATTCCGCGACTGATGGCGTTTTGCAGAACAACCTGATCGCCCAAGCCCGGACTGCCGATGACGATCACTTCTTGTCCACGTCGGAAGACGTATTCTTCGGCAACTTGCAGAACTGGCAGATTGGATTCGATTGAAAGGAAAGCAACATCCCGGTCGGGCGACTCGTACAACAGTGTCGGATGGAACGGGCCTTGTTGAGCAACCTCAGCCGAGGGGAAATGTACGGACAGAGAATTGAGCAATTCGTTTTGGACGACATGCTTGTTTGTCGCCACGATGCCTGGCTTCACGAGAAAACCAGTTCCCGATCCCGTGCCGCCTTTGATCAGAGCGACGGATGGTTCACTGCGAGCGACAATGTCTTCGGTGGAAAGTGACGATGAGTTCTCATCCTTCTTTGTGACAGACGTGGCATTGCTTGCGGCGGACTCAATTTTGGCTGGCGACGAATCGCTCTCTGACGAAGTCGTATTCACGCGAGTTGACTTTGTCGAATTCCTTTCCATTTCAGCCGTCGCGGAATTGCCTGCCGAACCACCAGATTGGTTGGCACTGTTTGCTGATTCGGAAGCGATTTGTGGTTCTGATGTCGTCCCGCTTCCGCCGATGATGCGGACGAAATAAACGACAACAAATAGACCTGCGGATGTAACAATGACCCACAAGAGAAGCGGCATTCCCCTCAGAGAAGACCGAGCCCATTTTCTTGTTGAGTCAATAGTGTGCTGCAACTTTGCATCTGACGGTGTTACCGTCGCTTTGCTATTGAGCACCGGGTTATTTCCAACCTTAAGTGAAGCAGCACTGGCCTTTTGCGACGGAGAGAATTTCGGGGATACAGCTTCTCGCGAAGCCGGTTGTGGGCTTCGGGGCAACGGGGGTGGTGCGCCGGTCGGCGGCAATTTCTGAGAAGCCGCCTTCGCAAAAACGCCCTTGAGCTGCGAGGCAGGAACCCACGAATTGGAGTCCCGACCTCGAACCAATGTCGTAGGAGTGATGCGGTTCTCTTTGGCGAGATTGACCAGTTCTTCCAATGAGTAAGGGCCGTAAAGCCCATTAGCGTCTCTGGTGTACCAAGTTGCCACAATCAAGCCTCCCGTTATTGCACTCCGGTTGCAGATCCACCGCGATCGTAGACGGGCGAATTCGCTTCGGTAGGCATAAGCCGGTAGTTGAAGCCGAGTTCAAGGGCCACGTCACGGAACTGGGAAAACGCTGAATACGAATCTGGTCGGACGATCGGGACGAGGTAGCACGTCCGTGAATCAAACTGCGTCAGTAGTCGGCGGATCGCCTCTTTTGAGGATTCAGTGCCGTCGAGAAGAATGCCGCCTGTAGGCTTCGGGGTCGTCAGAATCCCCCCCCCTTCTTCGCCTATGACGACAAAATCATCGGTGTTCAGTCCTTGTTTGTTGTGGAATTGGTCGTACCGATGCCATAGGTATAAGCGTCCATAACGCAGAACAAGACCAATTTCCTGCCTTGCACCGGGCGGACGTAATACCGGCAGACGTGCCTCGGTCGTCCGATTCTTTCTGTCGTTCTCTAACGCGGTCTGAGTCTGCTGCTTCTCAAGCAAAGCTCCCTCAAGATCTTGTTTGACTTTGGCATTCTCAGCACGCTCTTCTTCGACACGCGAAGCGCGTTTCGCGTTCTGTGCCAAGAGTTCGCTGGCCTTCACCTGAAGAGACGCGATTTGAGTCACAAGTTCACTTCGACGCTGAATCAGATCACGGATTTCTTCGGACGCAAAGCTATCGACGATTGCGACTTGGCTTTCGCGATTCGCATCGAGTCGAGTCAACTCTGCGGTCAATTCCGTCAACCGCTGGCTCATTTCTTGGAGTCTTTCGGGCGCGATCGTGGGCGGTGGAGGAGCGGAGACTCCTTGCCCCGTCTGTTGCAGCAACATCACCACCAAGATCGCAATAAACAGAACGCCGCCGAACGTGTTGCAGATCGTATCCAGCAACAATTCCAAGCTGTCTTGTTTAGCAGCACTTCGTCGAGACATTAGGGTGCGGCTCCTCGTTCCGGGTGCAAAACCGCTCGTTCCGCATCAATCAAATCAAAACCAAATGACATGGATTTGCTTTGAAGCAATTCTTCGAGTGCATCAAACGTTCTCGGGCCGCTCGGTCGGATGAGCACCAGAAAATAGGCCGACCGCAATCTCTCGCGATCAATCCATTCGACCATTGCCTCTGCGGCGGACTTCTTCAGGAACGTGCCGGTCGAGACGAACGCTTGCGGTCTCGCTGCACGCCCAAGTGGTGCGACCGTGATCCTGCCCGAATCGACAACCGCAATCCATCCCTCTTTGTAAGTGCCGCTAGGTAAAGTAAAGAGGAGGCGGTTTTCTTGTTTGGCTTGATCAATTTGCCCTTGTAGCTCACGAGTCTCTCGAATTGTTTGATCAAGTCGCTGTCGTAGCGGATTCAAGTCAAACTGCTCAGCAGCAACAGCTTTTTCTTGAGACTGCAATCGCTTCTCTCTGTCTTGTTGCCGCTGAAGTTGTTGACGTAGATCTTCGACCGCAAGTTCTCGCTGGATAATCTCGGCTCTTAGTTCGGCAGGAGAAGTACTGGCAACCTGTTGCACTAAGTCATCCGATCGATCGAGCTCTTTATGAAGTTTGGCTAGTTCGCCCTCCAAAGCCGTAATCCGTGCGACAAGTTCTTCGGCTAATACCGTTGGCGATTCCGATGCCTGTCCTTGCTTGCGTTGAACGAGGTCGAGTGCCAGAAACAGGGTCACGACGATGACGATGGCCGTAACGGACGTGATGATGTCCTGAAACGCAAATAGAGAAATCACAGGTCCAGATCGACCGCGGCGCGACATCTTCAACCTTTTTTGAAATCGGTTACAATTTTTTAGTGCTCGTCATCATCAACTGTTCAAAACACATTCCAACAAGTTTCAAACCGCATCTAATTAGCGGACAGGTCACCACAGATGACAAATTGAACTGGTTGTCAATGCGAAACCACCTCAGTTAATTACACTGCCGCCCTAGCGTGACGCCGCTTGATAGTAGACCCCGTAATTGCGTTTCGCGATATCCCGCAACATCCGTACTTCCTCATCGAGACCGACGCAATCAATTCTGCCATTAGGGCGAATGCGGTGGTTCAATTGTGTGATTTCATCAAGGAGATTTGGATCAAACTCACCATCTGACAGCAGAATGACTAGCTCGGGACGAAGCGAAATGGCGACCTGCAATGCAGCGAGCGGTTGAGTCCCGCCAACAGCAACAACTCTGTCGAGTTGAGTCTTTACATTCGAGATGTTGTTTTGAGTTGCAGGGCTCAATCTCCCGTGCCCATTGATCGAATTGAGAGAATGCGAAGCGTCGTCAAACAGAATGACGCAAAAAGACTGCGCTATCTCCAGCCTAGACAGGCTCTTCAAAAGGGACTGCTTGGTCCGTTCGAACTTGTTACCGGACATACTTCCGGACTTATCAATGACGAAAACAACAGAATTCACTTCAGGGCCCACATTCAACGGTGAGTCATTGCCCGTCAAGCTAGCCGAGTTATCGGTGTGCTGTGGAAATGAATTCGTTGACCTCCTCGGATCGACTAATGCGAACCGTCTTGTTGCCGAGTCGGGCAGAGCAGTCTCGGGTAATTCTACCCTCAACTCCGCCTGTGGCTGAGTGTCAACCGTAGGAGGTTCGACACCGGCAGAAGTTTGCGTGAGAACTACATTTATTGGCTCATTCTGATCAACTGACACGTCGCTTGCGGCCGACCTTTCGCTTGAGCGATTAGAAGCCTTCTGAGTGCCCGGAATGGTTCCATTTGTGCTGGAGACCGACTCTTGAGCATCTCGTGCCGTGGGCTGCGAACTCCCCGCGATAGGGAGTCGTGCCTGCCCAAAGTTGAGCTGCAATTGCTGGTTTGTAAAAAGGATGATGACAACGGCAATAAGTGAACAAGTAAAAACCGTCAACAAGCTTGCGAAAAACACTTTGTGGCGGCGGCGTATGTCCTCAGAATTCGACCTGAGTGCCTTCAATGGGAGTGGAGGTGGAGAGGATGTAAGCGGAGGTGAATTGCGCATGGTAATCGTCGGTCACAAATGAGCTTGCCCACATTTTGCGGACGCTGGGTTAGGGGCGAACATGTGACAGGATCAAGGATTCCTGGCGATAGAGGTTGATTTGGAGGCTTCTTGTCTCATGGAATGTCTGCTTCGATTCCATCACTCAATGGTCGCTTCAAACGGCATCAGACGCAGACGTCCGACGATGTGCTTGGAGCAGTATTCGCTGCAAGCATCGAGGAATTCTTCTTCGGACTTCTTGATCGCCGTCAAAGTCAATTGGATCACCAAGGCCGCAACCAATCCTTGCATCGTGGTTTCAAAGGCGATGGATAGTCCGCCCGTGACTCCCTTGAGCGACTCTTTCACTTGGCTGAAATCACTAGCCGCACCCAACACGTTGCCAAAGCCGCTAATCGCGATCGATAGTCCTTCGACCGTGCCGATGAAACCTAACACCGGGATCGCCCAGACAAATCCCTGCAATAGCGAATAGCTGGTTTCCATCGACGACTCGTCGCTCTCGGCTTGGGACTGCAAGATTTCGGCCACGTCGGTGACGCGGCCCAGATTCCGCAGGTTGGAGAGCGCCGTCGCAATTCGATTGAACACCAGAAAATGCCGCACGTCATCAACCGATTCATACATCCGGTGATAGACGTCATCGACTGATTGCGGTGTGAGTACAAACTCAGGGTCTTCCGGAACAACAATCCGCTTCAAGGCTTGTTGTTGAAGTCGTAGCTTCTTCCATTTCAGCCACAAGATGGCGAGTGACCAAAACGAGAACAGGGCAATGAAATAGGGAATCTCGCCGCGCTGCGTGAAACTAGCCGCGATCACATTATCCGGCACAGGCAACAACAGAAGATAAAATCCAGCCGTCATGACAACGCCCAAGAACAGAGCGCACCAAGAATTCACGCGTGTGAACCTGGCTCCGCGAAACATGAGCCGCTGCTCCGGATCGCTCTTCAACCAAGAAAGAGGCAAGTCAGGGGGCAAAGTTTTACGCCGCGAAGTAATGTCCACAGTTTTCCTTCGAGAAGCCG